>NZ_JBYSWU010000100.1:0-8653 GCF_058781505.1 Paraburkholderia sp. FW306-2-2C-D06C
CCGGGGTCGTGAATGTGTTGCTGGCCAAGCAGGGCCATCCCGGGCTCGAATACCTCGATTATCGCGGCCGGACCGTCTGGTGGTGACCGCCAGCCGCTCAATTACGTAGTCATCCGAATTAGTTAAATGCAGCTCGACGCGACAGGCCGTGGCCGACCCTCAGCGGTCAGCCGTGCTTCCCCGTAACGGACATTCACGCAAGCGCAGAAGACCCTTCACAGTCAGCGCTTTGCTTTTCAATGAACACGGACGGCGTCAGAACGACTTCGGCCACCTAAAGCCGAGCACCGAGGCGACCGGATAGGCTAACTCGCGAACCTCTTCTAACTGGTTTCCGCCAAAGAGATAAATAAAATCAGCGTCGTGGCGAAGATAGAAACCGACATGCCCCCGCCAGCTTGTGGGATCGTCGCGCGTCAGGACAGCAATACAGCCGACGATCGGGCTCTCAAGGGCGACACCCCAATCGAGCCAGGACCGCGCCAATGCTGATCCCGTACCGCGAACACCGGCGCTTGCCAGGCACCAGTTTATGAATGAGGAACACCAAGAGATTTTGTCGTCGTAACCAACGAGGTTGGTTTGGTTGTTGTATTCGACGATCCGTGGATTCGTTTCGCCAACCGGAAAACGTCTGACGCCGCGTTCGGCAATCGCCACAGGCATCCAGGCAGGTTCGGCGGCGCTATCTCTGGTATCCATGATCATTCCCGTTGGACGGTTTCTTATTTGCTCCCCGCGATTGTCGCCGATTCGAGCCACGTGGTCGACTGCCGCCGATGCCGCGACCCTTGCACGCAAAACAAAAACGGGTTAAACCGCTAACCTGACCGCTCCGCCAGTGGGGGGGCGCGATCACGAGTCGGGAGTGTTTGCAGACCGCCGAGGTCCACGTCTACGCTGAACGCGTTGCGACGTATTCGCGGAAGATCGACATGCTGCGGCCCGCGCGATGAACAACCCGTCACTTCGGCCGGTTCCTGAGTGGGTGCGCTGAAGTGCTACCAGAAAAGAAGGGACCTCGCAGCACAATGAAATTTCGCCTGAAAGCATATTTCGCCATAGGAGCTCTTGCCAGCGTCGTGATCTCGCCATGCGGATTGGCTTTGCCGCGAGCGGAGCCTTCCATCAAGACGGTTGAGTCCTCCCGACCGTCGTATGTCGCCAGGACCGCTGGTAATGCGCTGATTTCGATTACGTTGTCGCCAAAGCTGTTGCGTCTCGACATGAATGCCGAGAACTCGATCGCGTCGGAAACCGGTGATTTCAAACCGGCACGCTATTCATTTCCAGATAGCGCTGTTCCGCAATCGGTCCTTCACGACCTGACCAGAATCTATCGTTACGATCGTCGACGGGATGTTCCGATCGTCTCTTCGGGGGGCGACTGGGTGATCGCGGAATACTTCGTGGCGAACTCCCATGTTCCCGCGTCACGATTTCGGTTGCTCGGCAAGCAGGTCCAGCGACAGGAACTGTTGGACCGGGCTGGACGAACGATCAGGATCATCGCTCTCGGCTGGGCTCGCCCATCTGCGGAGGAAGATGACGAGACGACGAATATGTCAGAGCTCGGCGAACATCCCGCTTGGATCCGCGTATTCACGGTGTCTCCTGCTGGAAAGAAAACGCTCGTTGCATTAGCCTGGCGACGGAAGGGTTTCGCCGCTGCGCCTGCGACCTATGACGTACCGGACGACAAGTTATTCGTGTTCGGTCTACCGGATGGCACCGTGAAGTGGCGTACGAAGGCCGAGTTCCTGAAAGCGCAGGATATTGACCTCAATGCGAAAAGGTTATTGGGAAGGTCCGCGTCAACGGCAAAATCGCCAACGGATTCTTGAACAAGACGTGCCATGCGTAATCACAGACAGCAGTACAGGCTAGCCGCTGTAGCAGTCGTGCTGATCGCTTTGCCTGGTGTCCTCTTCGCATTTGCTCGTGGTGAACCGATCGACAAATCACCGGCCAGCGCGGCGGGGAACCTTCTGTTCGCTATCAGGACGGCTCAAGCAGTGGGACCTTGATCTGCTACGAGGACTGCCAGTTTGTTCGGGGAACGACGCTGACAGACGGGGAAGTGGTGCATTACGGCAGAATCCGAGTCACAAACAACCCACTCATCTATGAGATCTTCCAGGATGCAAGAGCAGGATACCTTTTGAAACGATAGCCCAGCCTGCGGAAAGCCGATGGTGATCAGTAGCGCGTCCTACAAGGTTGAAGCAGATGCGCGTCGACAATCGGTGCCAGTTGCCACGTACGGATATTCGCCAAGCCATGATTACCATCGGGTAGCCAGCATCCGAATGTACGGTCCGCATTGTCGACGATTCGCGTGCGGGTGCCGAAGGGCGGCTCCTGGCCGAACCTTGCCCGATTCCGTTACCCGTCGTCCCATATCGCGGCGATACCACTGACAACAACTTCAGCCGAGGGCCGATTCGACCAGCCACTGCCGTGCAATCTCTGTGCATATAGACGGCCGCTCGAGCGTTGGGAAATGACCGCATCCTTCGAGTGAGGCGAAGCGTGCATGCGGCATCAGCGTCGCGATGCGACGGCCGACATCGACGGGGACGAAACGGTCAGAATCACCCCATAGGAGCAATGTTGGGATCTTGCACGATGCAAGCGTGGACCAGCGATCTGAACGAGTCAACGTTGCGTCGGATTGGCGTGCAAACAGGTCGGCTCCAGCATCGCGCGCCATCTGAACGAACGCCGCTCTCGATACGACATCCTCGGCGGGGATTGCATTCTCGGCAAACTCCGCAATAACGCGTTGATGCTCATGGGAGCGTATTCTCCGGCTAGTGGTGCGAACCGAATCCGGATTCGGGTGGACACCCGGCTGACAGTTCATCAGCCAGAGTCCGCGAACACGGTCGGGAGCCCGTGCCAAAACTTCCATCGCAAGACACCCGCCATAGGCTGTGCCAGCAAGGATGAAGGCGTCGCTTGTGGAGGCTAGCAGGCTCTCGGCGCTTTCGGCGAAAGTCGCATGCGCCAGCACCTGAACAGATGTTGATATGAGATCCTTCAGCCCTTCGACTTGGTCGGCGTACATGCGTCCGTCACACGGCATTGCGGGCAGAAAAATGAGCGATGGCGGCATAGGAACGGAGAAATGGCAGATTGTCTGGACCGTCTAGTTTGCCGTCAGATTGACAATCCGACGGCAAACAAATTGTCAGCGATTTTGCACAGTCCGTCGAACGACCGAAACCGGCCGACTGGCGCCTGATGCAAAAGGCATATGCCAATCGAGTCCCCGCACGGTTGCGAACGGCAACACGCGACCTTGAACGTGAGCACACGGGGAACCCGTCTTGAATAGCATTGAAGGTCTTGGGTGGGCGGCCGAACCTGCAAGTATCCGACTACGCGAATTGCTTTGGCGGCGGCCCGCCATAGGCCGCGGCTTGGGAATCGACGATTTTATTTCGCGTCCGGCAAACAGATGCCCAGTATGGTCTGCCGCGCGATCCGCGCGCGGGGAAGCGCGGTATTGACAACTTTATACTCGCAAAGTTGACATCTTTAATGCGTTCTACGCCTGACGCGTTACTGCGAGCGTCCTGCGCTACTGTTGAGCACGGGCCGAGCGCGGTAGCTGACTTCTGAGTAATGGCAGCGAGACAGAGCGGTGACTGATGCTTGACGGCGATGTCGACAAGTCCGGTGCCCTACCCCGCAGAAACCGACAGATCCACGCGAGCTGCGCCTGAGTCGAGACACGCTCCACTAACGGTTTCTCGCATGCATGCGCAGCAAAGCGTTAATTAGTAATGCAGATCGTCTGGCTGGATGACTTGCCAACGCGCCTCACTGTCCTGCCGATGGGGCACGCCGTTCCTGGCGAGACCAACTGAACTTCTGGCTATCGGCAGACTTCGTGAGGGCCTGGACATGGTCATGCATCGGCGACTCTTCAAATGTGCCAGAAGCAACGATCTGCTGCACGGCCGGCGCGCACGAGCTGGCAACGCTTCGCTCGAACCAGAGCACGCGCGCTGCTGGACTAAGCACCTTGGCGGGGTTGCATCGTTACGTCACTCGGCTGCAAACCCTTGCCACGCAAGGTCCACTCTGGGGACACTCCCCCCCGAATCGAGAAAGTCTCAACTTTAGTAGCAAATTCGTACCAACTTTACTTCGTTTGACAGCGGGGGCCCCCCTTAGACGCCGGATAGCCTGATCCGACGATCGTAGTTCATCCGGGCGAGCACCTTTTGCATAGCCTTGATTTCTCCTTCGTCGACCTTTCGAACATCCAGCTCGTAGTTCCGCAGGCTGGTTGCCAGGCGCACTACGGCTGATTTTCTGTCAAGGTGGAGTTCTTCGAGCAATTCGTCATCGTCTTCCAGGTACCGTTCAAACGAGACTCTCACTCCTCGCTCCCGATCTTCAAGCAGATGCTCGTACTTCGGCGTGCGCTGAAGGGTGAGACTGTCGATCTCGGTCGGATCCGCCGGCTCGATGACCGCAAAGGACACGATCAAGTCGTCCCCGTTTTGGGTTGAGATAAACGCGACAGTTTCCATAGTCCACGGGTTAACGAACACTGCCCCCTGAGCTGCCGCTCCGCCCGGCAGGCCGAAACTCGGCAAATTACTCGTGCCCGGTTAATGCGTCCGTGCGACGGCCTGGACGAGCCAATCCCCGTCGGTCAACTGAGGACGTTTATTCCCCGACGCGATTCTTTCCAGCGTGACGAGCTGACACTCGAGGAGCGCGTCCAGCTCGGCGCGATCCATTTGAAGTTGATCTGGGGCGTCCTTGACGAGCAATAGAGTAGCGAACTCATGCGGGCTGAGCATTTTCGTCTCCGAATATCAACGATGATGCTGTGGCGGCGGACCTGCATCAAAAGTCAACCGTCGCTAGTCGTATCTCTCCGCAGCGCGTGCCTCCGCGCAAGGGGACGATGGCCAGATGAACGACTGGCGATGTCTGCTGGAGTGTGTAGCCGTAGAGGACGCACTCTATCGAAGAACCGCCGGATGGTTAAAGCGGTGTTAACGCTATGCAGAAAAACGTACGCTGTTCACGAAGCATCGGTAAAGATGACGTGCGCCGGCAGAGCAGGTCCGCATGAACGGCACGTGAGCGGTTGCATCCGCGGCCAGACAGTAACGAAAAAGCGCCCGCTGGCCGCTAGCGATTGTCTGTCCGATCGGGTCCTTAAATAGGCTTTTGTCCATGCTTGGCGACACCAATTTCGGTGGGACTCCTGCGCGTTGCATTGAGGTATCGCGCGCATACTTGAGGTCCCTCCCCCAACCCATCTGTGTCATCGAAAATTTTCAGGTTCACGGAAAACTGGAGAGCCCAAATGAACGAAGATACCTTCAACCTCAGTGTGCGTAAGTTCTTAAAAATGGTTGGTGTAAATTCTCAGCGTGAGATCGAGCATGCAGTGGCCAAGGCCATTGCTAGCGGTGCCATCGCAGGAACTGAATCTTTTCCCGCGAAAGTTACGTTGGAAGTTCCGGAAGTCAAGCTGAAAGTCGAATTCGATGACTTAATCAGGCTCGAATAAGAGCGCGAGGTACGCCACGGCCCATCGCGCCCACCGCCCCAGCGGCCACGCCCCTTTGCATTTCCAATCCGTCTGCAATGGAGGCTGACCAGGAATTCCGGGCTGGGTCCGAACGTTTGTGATTCGAAGCCGGGAAGCTACTCCTCGCCGTATGGTGCGCAGCTTATCGGGCGCTTGCGGCCCCGATTGTTTACCGCCTTGAACTTGCTGCCATCAATCGCAACGAGGGCATCGGAGAAAAGATCCAACTGCTCGCATAGCTTCACAAAAACTGGCGGCAGACCGCCCGGATTGTTTTGCCGTTGTCTTTGCGGAAACGGGCGATCGTCTGGTTCTGTAGCAGAACCCTGCCGGTTCGCGGGAGATGCGTAACGTGAAGTCACCGCCTCAACCCGGCACGAGCCCTTTTTCCATCAACCAGGCGGGATTGAATAGCCGGGCAAAGTACAGGTCCCCACGATCGCACAGGAGCGTGACGATGGTGTGGCCCGGCCCCATCTGCTGCGCCAGCCAGACGGCTGCCGCTACATTGATACCGCTGGAGCCGCCCACGAACAGCCCCTCCTCCCGCAGCAGGCGGTACACCATCGTGACGCAACTCTGGTCATCGATCCGCACCGCGTCGTCGATCGGCGAGCCCTCGAGGTTGGCAGTGACACGGCTGGAGCCAATGCCCTCCGTGATCGAGTTGCCTTCCGCCTTGATTTCGCGCGTTTTCACGAAACTGTACAGCCCGCTGCCGTGCGGGTCGGCAAGCACGGTTCTCACCGCCGGATTCTGTTCCTTGAGAAAGCGCGCGACGCCGGCGAGCGTGCCACCCGTCCCTGTAGCGCACACGAAAGCGTCCACCGTACCCGCCGTGTCGCGCCAGATTTCCGGCCCGGTGGTTTCATAGTGGGCCTGCCGGTTGACGAGGTTATCGAACTGGTTGGCCCAGATAGCGTTCTCCATCTCCTGCGCCAGACGGCCGGCGATCTTCTGGTAGTTGTTCGGATCCCTGTACGGCACCGCCGGCACCGGACGCACCTGCGCGCCGAGTACGCGAAGGAGGTCCATTTTTTCCTGCGACTGGGTCTCCGGAATGACGATCACGCAGCGATAACCACGCGTGGCGCAGATATGCGCCAGCCCGATCCCGGTATTGCCGGCGGTGCCCTCCACCACGGTGCCGCCAGCCTTGAGCACGCCACGCCGCTCGGCATCCTGGATGATATACAGCGCCGCGCGGTCTTTCACGGATCCGCCCGGATTCAGGAATTCCGCCTTGCCGAGAATTTCACACCCCGTTTCCGCACTGAGCTTGGCAAGCCGGATCAGCGGCGTGCTGCCAATGCAGTCGACGAAACCATTCTGTACATTCATGATGTTCCCTGGACGCGCTCAATCGTGACGAACGGTGGATGCTTCCAGAATAGGCCGATCACCCCGACGGGCGCTACCCCTGTTCAGTTGGCTCGGGTGCAAATTTGCAGGCCCTTTCGACACGTCATTTGAACCTGATCAAGGCTTGCCATTGATCGCCGTCAGATACCTCTCGATCAGCTCAACCTCATCGGCCGACAGTGGCGCGCCGTAAACGGTGTGCATCTTGTTCACTTCGGCCTTCCACTCGTCGAAAGAAAGGGCGGGTTGTCGCGTCACCATCCCGACGGAATGGCATTGCACACATTGCGAGTTCGCGCGGTCCGCCCCGTCGCCGGGCGGGAACGGCGCCGTACCGCCCGGCATCGTGACGTCGACGGTCCGGGTCGCCGCACTGCCCGGTTTGTCCGGGCCGGCAGCCGCCGCGGACAGCCATGCACAGATCGCGCACATCGACAGGACTACAGCCGCCGCCTTCATGTTCCCCTCCTCACGCGACGACCACAGTCGCCGATTCGACGACATTGCGCATGTAGCCGCCGGCATTCCGCCGCCACCTTCGCAGCTCGACTGACCGTTTCGTCCGCGACCGCCATTGACGCCCCTGGCCGGCCTCCATTGCTCAGAGCACCGTCTAGGACTTCACCGCTCTGTCGTCAAGGTTCCGCCCTCGTCCGACCCCGTCTGTGTCTTCTCCACACGTTCAATCTGCACACGCATCGACCGCGCGTCTGGCAAACCCAGGGCTTCCGCCGCGGCGTAAGAGAGATCGATAATCCGGCCTTTGACGTATGGTCCCCGATCGTTGATGCGAACGGCAACCGACTTTCCGGTAGCCAACGATCTGACGCGCACATAGCTGCCGAGCGGTAATGTTCGATGGGCGGCAGTCAAGGCGCCGCCATCGTAGCGTTCTCCGTTTGCGGTCAGATGCCCCTGGAACGTTGCCGAATACCATGACGCCTCGCCGGATTGCAACATCTCGTGCTCGTGCCGAGGGCGACAGGAATCAACTCTGCACGCAGCATGCTTGGACGGAATCTGTCCGCAAGCAGTGAACAACGCGCAGATTCCCAAGACTTCCAGATAGCGAAGTGATAGCACCATAGACCACCCGTCAGTGAATGAGACGTGGTTCTAACGGTCTCCAAAAGTTCGCGTTGGCGGCGTGCCCGGGTTACGGAACCCCTTGACAATATTTCAGGTGACACGCGAGCTCATTCGGGAGGTGTCGGAGGCGGACTGGCCCTTCGTCTCACGGGGCGCCGAATTCATCTTCATCCCCTGTTCAATCGTCGTGCACTCATACGAAACCGGCACCTGTCACATGGCCGGTTCTTGTCGGGCGATGGTTGCCGGTACCCCCTCGCCCATTATTCTAGTCATTGAAAACACGCTGGAATAGCGCAATCCGGCTGCTTGCAGCGAGTCCACGTCCTGCGCGATTTCGTTCTGTCATACGAAACGACAACCCGAATACCGGTGCGTGTCAAACCGTGGGGCGTCCCGTGACAGACCGGGCCGCACCCCGGATCCGGCCTGCTTCGCACGTTGGCCCTGTTCGTCCCGGTCGTCATCCGTGGCGACGGTCGCTGATGCGGCCTCGCGCCGGCGGGACGGATCGGGCCGGGCTCGCGGCTAGTCGGGTTCGTTCCGCGGTGCGCCAGCGCCGGTCATCCGCTGGTAGTAGCCGGCGAGTTCGCGCCGCACGCGCTTCCTTTCCGCCTGCACATAGATCGTGGTGGT
>NZ_JBYSWU010000101.1:0-8244 GCF_058781505.1 Paraburkholderia sp. FW306-2-2C-D06C
TCCCCATCACATCTGATGGGAATCAGATTGCCCCAGTCCCGCCATTACGAACAGACGGTACAGATCGAGTGCTTACGATAGAGCAGCCCGACCATCAGCCGGATCGGCAGCCGGGGACGCCCAGCCGCGCTCGCGCCCGCGCCCGCAAGCTTCGGCGCGACGCCAAACAGATCCAGCGCCTCACTGGGGCGACCTTCACGAACACGCCGCTCGAACACCGGCACCAACGTCGCTTCGATCACGCTTGCCCTCAACCAATTTTGAAGGGCACACTATCGATTGTCGGCGATCTGCGAAGCAATATCGAATGGCCGCTCGTGGCCGCGTGCTGCCTCATACAAAGGGCATACACAATGTGAACCGCGCAAGTCTGTGATCGGCAGCACGCGACCCGGAACCGACCTTCATAGTTGCCGAAAGCGGCCGTTCAGCGGCACTTCCGGAGCAACCCTCACGTACGCCTCATAGCGTCGATCAGCGGGACGCAACGCTGATCCAGTCGCCCATCGGCGACCGTGTTTCGGCGACCCGTACACTGGAGCCGACAGTCAGGGTCGCCCACAGTGAACTGTTCACAGGATGGGGTGGCGAAAGCGGCCCATCGCCGTCAAGCGTCACGACATAATCGGTACCGCCTCGTCGGTGGTACCGCACGTCCTTGCTCACGACATGATGCATCGACGATGTTTGCTCGCCAAAGCGCACGGTGTAAAGCCAGCCGGCGTCATATCCAGTGCCTGCGCCGGCCGGGAGAGACATGGCGAGAAGAAAAACATACTGTCGGTGTGCGAGTTGTCCGATGGTTGCGACGGGAACGCGGACAATCAGAACAAGTGCGACAGCCCACATCGAAGCGAACATCACCATCATCACATACACAAGTCCGCTAGGTGAAAAGCCCTGTCTATATCCGAAGTAGCCGGCAAAAACAACGAGTATCCACAAGTAGACAAAGCAGTTCATCGCGAAGCCTGGCTTCGTTGATGGTGCCACCGACGGAGCCGCTGCACGTCCAAAAATTTTCCATCCCCATAGTCCGCTCGTCAGCACGACAAAAAAGGCCGCTACGGGAACCATTAGCCGGTCCCCGTGCAGAGCCCACCAAGCTGTCAGCACGGCAAGCACGGGCGAGACTACAATTCCCCAGCTAAAACCCTCTTCGAAGCGTGCTCGGCGCTTCTCGCTCATCTGGCGCAGGGCGTTCTCCAGGAAATTGTCCTTGTCCACTTGCAGCTCCAATAAGAGTCCCTTATGCCCGACCCACTATCAGGTTCGAACGTTATATCGGCAAGCTTCAATGAAAGTTGAGTGATGTACGATATTCTATGTATCGTCCCTTGACACCGGTTCCGCATGCGGACATACGCCAGGCGCCAAATGGTCTCATTTCAAAGGTCGTCAGCAATGGCATGTCGCTGACGACCTGACGCGATCAAAACGAAAAAGCCGAACGGAATGACTTGTGGGCGCCATCATGCCGGGCTCTGCGAGGCATGCACATCCGCATCCACCAGATTGCGCCGGACTGGCAGCCGGACTGTGAAGGTCGTACCTCGCCCGGGTTCGCTGGCGACGTCGATGGCGCCATGATGGCGTTCGACGATGCCATGCGAAACGGACAGCCCCAGACCGGTACCCTGCCCGACGGGCTTCGTCGTGAAAAATGGATCGAAAATCCTGCGCGTCACGTCGGCTGGCATGCCTATGCCCGTATCGGAGATCGCAATCGACACCATCTGGTCATCGCACGACGTGCGAATCGTGATTACGCCACGCTCCCGGATAGCCTGAGCCGCGTTCACGAGCAGATTCATGAACACCTGGTTCACCTGCGACGGCAGGCACTCCACGTGCGGCAAATCCCCATATTCCCGCACCACCTGCGCCTTGTACCTGATCTCATTGTGTACGACATTCAGCGTGCTATCGAGTCCCGCGTGCAGATCCACGATACTCCACGTGTCACTGCCAGGGCGCGAGAAATCACGCAGGTCCTGCACGATGCGGCGCACCCGCATTGCTCCGTCGATCGATTCGTCAACCAGTGCCAGGATGTCCACGCGCACGTAGTCGATGTCCGCTTCTTTCCATGCGGCGGCAACCGCGACGCGAGCGCCGGAATCGAGTTGCCCGACGAGCGCTTCCTGCATGGTAATCACTTCGAGCAGGCTCTGAACCCATGTTTTGAGCGTATTGAGGTTGGCGCTCACGAAGCCGATCGGATTATTGATCTCATGCGCAACGCCTGCCGCGAGCTGACCGATCGACGCGAGCTTTTCCGATTGCAGTAACTGGACATGCGTTTCCTCGAGCTCATGCAGCAATCTGCGCTGTTCGTCCTTTTCCTGCTCGAGGCGTACCTGTGCCGTCTTGCGCTCCTCGATCTCCCGCTCCATTTTCTGGCGGGTGAGCTGCAGCATGTGAGTCGTTCGTTCGTATTGCCGCAGCGCCCCTTCCAGTTCGCCGGTCCGCTTCTTCACCAGTTCTTCGAGGGTGTCGGCCATGCCGCGCAGAAAGGTCGTGCGTGCGTCGAAGCGCGATAGCATCAACGTGACAATCAGAATCGCCAGTGTGAACAGCGCGATCGTCGTCGCCAGCCAATGTGTATCGATGCCGTTGGCGGCGCCGCACACCGAGCCCAGCGAAAAATGCGCGGCCGCCATGGCCGTGTAATGCATGCCCGTAATGGCAATGCCCATGATGACGGCCGCGCCGACCTTTCTCGCGGTCCCGTGCCGCTCCTTGAGCGCGCTCAGCGTATGTGCAATCCATAGCGCGGCCGTCGACGCGGCGACCGCAATGACGATGGACGTGGCGAACAGTGCCGGGTCGTAGTCGATCCCCGGCTGCATCTGCATCGCGGCCATACCTGCGTAGTGCATGCCCGCAATGCCGATCCCAATCAGCAAGCCGCCCGCGATCAGACGGAAGCGCGTCAGCTTCTGGTGTGTCACCACACTCAGCCCGAAGTACGACACCAGCACTGCGATCGCGAGCGACGCGCCGGTCGCACCCAGTTCGTATCCCAGTGGGATCGGTAGCGCAAAAGCCAGCATGCCGACGAAATGCATGGACCAGATGCCGGTCCCCATCGCCGCTGCGCCGCCACCCAGCCATGCCCGCCTGAGCTTCGGCTTTTCCAGGAGCGATATGAACGCAGCCAGGTCGAGTGCCGTATACGCCGCCAGCGTAGCAATGATTAGCGATAGCAGGACGAGCCAAAGATTGTATATGCCGTGCATATTCGATAACTCAAACTGGATGAACAGGCCGTCGTTATGCGCGCGACCTGGCCCGCAGTCTGCTTACACCAGTGCGGTCATGGGTGAGCCGCGCCGGCAGGCGCAGACCTCGCCGCCGCGGTTGGGCCCGCGTGGACCAGAATGGCGAAAGGTGCGTCTTCCTGCGCCTCGAAGCGCATGATCTGCTCGATCTGATGCGCGGACATGACGCTGTCCCTGGTCATCAGCAGAACACCGCGGCCGGTGCGCAGGTCGTCGGCGAGGCGCATGCCTTCCGCGAGTTGCGAAGCTTTGATCTCCGAGACGGGTGTTGCAATTTCCAACGCCGCCGCATCCTTCATCAGCGCCACAAAGCGGTCGATGATCTGCGGGTCGTAACGAATGCCCGCCTGCGACTCGAGCACCCCGGCCGCCTGCGCCCTGGAGAGAGGCCGCTTCGCGATGTCGCCGTGACGCAGCCCTTCGAAATCGCGGGCTATAGCGACGATACGCGAGCCTAACGGAATGTCGGCCCCGGCCAGACCGTCCGGCATGCCGCGTCCGTTGAACCGCTCATACTGGTGCAGGATGATCGATGCGACCTGATGCAATTGCGCAACCGGCGTCAGCACCATCTGCGCGCGCTGCGGATGCTGATGAAATAGCCGGCTTTCTTCCGCCGTCATCCGGTCGAGCGGCTTGTGCGTCAGTTCGTCGGGCAGCGACAGTTTCCCGATGCCGTGCAGCAGGCCCGCAAAGAAAACGTCCTGGGCTTGCAAACCGCTCATGCCGGACGCCAAAGCCAGTTGCCGCGCGAGTTCGCCGATGCGCAGCGACTGACCGCCGAGCACGCCGCAACGCAACTCGATCATGCTCGCGCAGACCTGCACCATCGCCGTGAAATTGGTTTTCAGGTCCTGTTGCGCGTCTTCCAGGAACAACACGGTCTGACGGATTTCCTCCGTGCGTGACAGCACCTGGCTTTCCAGTCCCGCATTGAATGCGCGCAGTTCGTCGTTCTGCTTCTGCGTGAGCGCGGTCAGCCGCGCGGTCTCCTTACTCAGCCGCCTCTGCTCGAGCGCCTGGGCGACCGTCAGCAGCAGATCCTGATCGTCCCACGGCTTGTTGAGATAGCGATACACGCCACCTTCGTTGATGGCCCGGACCACAGAGTCGATCTCCGAGTAGCCGGTCAGCAGGATGCGCATCGTATCCGGGTAGAGCGCCTGCGCGCGTGCCAGAAAGTCCGCGCCGCTCATCTGAGGCATGCGCATGTCGGAGACGATCAGATCGATCTCGGTTGAGGCGAGCACCTCGAGTGCTGCCTCACCGCCTTCCGCAGTGAGCACCTCGTACCGGCGCATTCTCAATAGACGCTTGAGCGCCGACAGGATACCGGGCTCGTCGTCGACCAGCAGGACGACGGGGACGGTCGCCATGTCGCTGACCGGCTGCCCGGGTTCGATTGCAGCCTTCGGTGCAGGATCATTACCTGCTTCTGCAGATTCCATCATGATGCCTCCCGCTTCGTTCCTTCCTGGTTCTCCTGCGATATCGGCCCAGGCTGCGGCTCCCGTAGTAGGGGAAACGCCAGACCGATAGCCGGCGCAGCGTCATTCGGCATGCTCCCGCCCCGCGCCAGCCATCGCTTCGCTGGTCACGCGGTTAGCGGCTCGACGTTCAGTGCAGCGCTACGGTTGAGCGGCAACCAGACGTGAAAAACGCTGCCTTTACCGACTTCGCTTTTCACGTCGATCGTGCCGCCATGCTTCCTGACGATACCGTAGGCCAGCGACAGGCCAAGCCCGGTGCCATGCCCTATGGGCTTCGTGGTGAAGAACGGATCGAAAATGCGGGGCATCTTTTCGTGCCATTTTTTCTTGATATCGGCTCGTGACGTGAGTTCCGCGATGGGGAAAAACGCCAGGTCAAACAGCATAGTCCCGAACAGTCAGAGGTGATGGTCGTGCAACCTAGGCGGTTGGCTAGCCTGCGCGCGCATGCTCTCGTGCACTCCCGTGCGACCGCCCAGCTGTATCTGGGCGGTCGGCGCTCCGGCCAGACTGCCCGACGCTACGGCGCAACAAAGAAAACATCCGTGCGATTGGATGTGTTGCCCGAGTTCGTTTGCACAAAGAATGGCAGGAACGCATTTCCTCGCGCTTCCAGACCTGAATAGTCCCCGAGGAAGAATCCCTCCGCTACCGGCGCCGTCTTCAGATCGAACGGACCGGACAGCCGCAGTTCGCTGCCGAAGCTCCCCCCGCCGTCGGTTGAGGTCGTTTGCCAGTAGTTTGTCGGCAGCGTCGACTTGTTATCCGCCGCCAGGTCCCGGAAGTCGTAGTACGTGACGGCGACGGTGCCTGTGGCATTCACGCGAACCGACGGATTGAACGCTGGCCGCCCTGAAGGTGTGTTCACCCGGATAGGCGCGCTCCACGACGCGCCGCCGTTCGTCGACGTCGAGAAGGCGATTTCGTCGTATTGGCCGCCGTTGAACCGCGAGTCCTGCCAGACAACGTAGAGTTGCCCCGTTGCTGGATTGATTGCCGGCTCGGGGATGATGTCGCCGGTGCGCACTGGTTCGCCGGTGTTGGGATCCGTGACCGGGACGGTCTCCAGACCGGCGATGATCTGCGGTTTCGTCCACGTTGCGCCGTCGTCGGTCGATTTGATGAACGCAACCTTGCCGGCCGCTTTACTGAACGGCGGACTGATCAGATCGAAAAAGTCGTACAGCGTGCCGTCCTGCGAGTTGACCACGATCTGGTTACCGATCGTCTGCTGCCGTGACGGCACGGTCACGATGACCGACGGCGAACTCCACGTGATACCTCCGTCAACCGTTTTTGAGAAATATGCCGGTCCACGGAAAGCGGCGGTATGCAGATTGGCATAAGGGTTGCCGTTCGGTAGTTCGAGCCGGTCCCAGACCGCATAGGCGACGCCTGCCTTGATCGGATTGGCGGTCACCGATTCCTTGTCATTGAAGAACTGCGTCGTGGGCTCGTTGTCGGCGATGAGGACGCTCAGATTCCCCCAGCTCTGGCCGCCGTCCCGTGAGACGGCAGCGGCGACTGCATTATTGTTGTTGGACTGGTTAAACGAGATGGAGACGGAGTAGGCCGTCCCATCCGGCCCGATGGATACCCAGGGGTCAGAGGCGCGCTCGTATCCGAGCCCGCCGGCGCATGCGCTGAAAGGCAGATTCGTCTGTTGCCACGTCTGACCGCCATCCGACGAGAAGCCTGCAACCAGGCCGTGCGCACCGCCATTCGACCAGCGATCCTGCTGCCACACGCCGATGAGATTCGAAGGATGGGCGGGATTCACGGCGACCCAAGGTTCGACCTCGGCGTTCACGTACAGCGTGCCGGGCCCGCCGACCGTACAGCCTGCAAATGGGCTGGGACCCGAGACCAGGGTGGGCGCCCCCCAGCCTGTGGTGCTGGCCGCCAACATGGCGGCAAGGGGAAGTCCGATCAGAAATGAACCAGGCTTGTTGTGTCTGCGTCGCATGGAAGACTCCTCATCTATATGCGACCCGCAACAGCAAAAGCGATAGTGTCACGGCAACCGCCGGATGACCTGATTGACATTGCGCCCTTTGCCGCAGACCGTCACGACGGCACTGTCGGCACACATCTTTTGTCATTGTCATTCGCCGATATCCACTGCCGCTTCCATGTTGCAGGCCGCGAGCGCTGGACACCGCCAACGCGTCGGCTACGACTCCGTCTACGAACCAGTCAGCATTCCCTCGTGGTCTGCATGTCGCCATGCCTTGGCGTTCCTCACCCGCCAATGACGACTGCCAGGAGGAATGGAAATGAATTTAGGTCGTACGAAAGACAGCGGCATGAAATTTTTTGTAACACACTGCACGCGACGAGGCGCGCCGCCCGCCCGCAACCCTATGCACACAACGAAAATTGACGCGCGTCGCGACTGTGCGAAACGTGTCTCCAGAGCCCAGCGAAGTAAGCAGATGCAACATGTTGCAACGACAACGGGCCAATTCGTGCTGACGCCGCTGATCCAGAGTTCGACGAACGGCAGCTACGACATCGTGATCGTCGACAACACGCTGCCGAATGGCCACGCGACCGGCATCGTCCGCTCGGTGCCGGGGCGGGCGTGGTGACGCCGGGTGCGCAAGCGCTGGTGCGTGCGCACCCGATCGGCTCCGCCAGCTATGAAATCACGTCGGTGAATGCGAATCTCGACACGGGTGTGTACACGTTGCAATTGCCGGCAGCCGCTCCGCAGATGGGAACCTACAGTGGCGTGCTGCCTGTTGCGCTGCCTGGCCGTGCCGGGCGCGGCGGGCCAGTACACGGTTGAGGCGGACAGCTCGACTGGGGCAACGCAATCGTCGGCGGTGAACGTCTCTGCCGGTAGCCAGACGAACGTCAATTTCAGTTTCCAAGCTCAACGGGAAAGGGAAGAAACAATGTTTCTTCCCTTAAGAAACCCTAAGAGAACCCTAAGAGAACCCTAAGAACGATATGAAAAAAATTCTCTGTCTCTTGATGGTAAGCGCCGGCCTGCTCAGTGGCTGTGCCGTGTATGTGCCGGATCAGCCCGACGTCGTTGTTGTGCCGCAAAGCCGGCCGCAAGGTGGGCCGGGCAACGACTTCTGTCCGCCCGGACAGGCGAAGAAGGGTAACTGCTGACGAGACTGGCGATGGACGACAACAGAGGGCGCCGGCGGCGCCCTCTGCGTGCTATATCAGTTCGAATGGCTGACAGCGATGTGCTGACTGTGGTGAAGATTCGTGCTCACCCGCGCGAGTGAGCGTGAGTGGGCGTGGCTTGCATGACTAGCGTGAACACCGGCGCGACTCATTTGCGCGTCGGCGCGGTCCGCCTGCGTGTCCGATCGATCCGCCGCGCGGGCAAGACCGACATCATGGTCGGCTGAACTAAAGCCGTTAGTATTGCTTACCCCCTTGCTGCTCATGTGGCCGGCGGACATGCCGCCCGCGTTGCCACCCAGACCACCGTGTCCTGCCCCCCGCTG
>NZ_JBYSWU010000102.1:0-8097 GCF_058781505.1 Paraburkholderia sp. FW306-2-2C-D06C
TGTTCGCTTGATCCCTGATTCCAATTGACTCTCCTTCCAGGGGCGGGAAAAGTGTCAACCCATTTCAGGACGGGTCAGGGAGAAACAAAAAGCCGCTGTCCGTGAGGGCAGCGGCTTTTCTTACAACGGCTGGTGAATGAGGACGCTTGTTCGCTTTGTGCTTGCGCCTGGTGCGTTATTAATTGCTGTTATTTGCCAGCCGGCGACACTGTGCTTGGGGTTGCCAGCGTGTTGTTGACCCCGTAAGCGCTGGTATTGGACGTCGAGCTAGTGTTCGTGCTCTGCTGCAGGCCCGAGTTCGCCGACCCGGCGCTCATGCCGCTGTCCGAGTTGGTGGCGCCAGGCGTGCCGTAGCCGCTCGTTGCATTGGCCGGCGACACGGCGGCGGGCGACACTACGCTCGGAGTCGCCAGCGTGTTGTTGCTTTGTGCATAAGCCCCGCCCGACAGCGCGAGTGCGGCGACAGCCGCGATTAATGTGCTGGTTGCCTTGTTCATGACCTGTTCCTCCTAGATTGGACTGGAATTTTGATGCAAACGCAGATAATGCCGAGTTTAGGAAAGAGGTCGCCGATAATTAAGCGCATTGTTCGCAAGGATTAATTTCGCTTTTCGGAATGATGTCTAATGGGTTCTGCTCCTAAATCTGAGGCTGGCGTGGTTCGGCATTGCGCGGTGAATGCTAGGGCGGAAGAAGCGAACGTCGCTTCTTGGCCGCGTGCTGCCTCATGCAAAGGGCATACGCACCTGAACCGCGCAAGTCTGTGATCGGCAGCACGCGACCCACTCCGGCCAGTCAGTCCCCTCCGAAGCAGCCGTTCAACGCTTGACATGAGTCGCGTGCGTCGGCTTGTTCGCGACTCGCCCGAAGAAGAAAACAGATTGCCTGCTCCGCTTTTCTGAAGAGTACGGACGCGGGTCCGTTGAATGCATGTCAGGCGGCGTGAGAGCGAGAAGTGCCGCATTGTGACGAGCCCGGCGGATCTGCAAAAGGTACGTCTGGACGAACCCGGCAAGACGTGGGCGTGAGGAGTGGACGGTGAGGCCAATTGCGTACCTCCCAATCCGACCGCTGAACTCACGCGCTGCCAGTCGCAAGGCAAAGTTACTTCAGGTGAATGAGGACTGATCCCTCCGATATCTCCGGTGCGCCCACGCCCGTGCTTCCGGCGTTTTTCGCGATCCAGTCCTTGGCCTTTTGCACGCTTTCATCAATGCCTGCCTTGTCCTGGCAAACAGTCACCGAGAATCCGCCATCGCCGCTGCGTGCGAGGGTGTAGCCGACAAAGCCTTTGACCGAACGCATCAGTTCTTCGACGTCAGCCGTGCGCTTCTCCAGCAGATCGAACAACTCTTTTGCGCCCTTTCCGGAAAATCTCCTTATAACAGTTTGCATGATTGCATCCTCCTGTTTGATGGATCAGCGGGACGAGCGTGCCGCACGAACCATATGTGCAGCGTGTAACTGCTCTTTCCGACAGCGTGGAGTGCGTGGAAGTAGTTGAGAAGGCCGCGCACCTGATTTCCGCGACCCATACCAAGTGTAGTAACTGTGCCGTCGTAGTAAACCTGGGAAGCGGCGCAAAATCCCGGCGCCTTCAGCCAGCGTCCGCAATTGGCCGACTTGCTGTCTGTCGTGAGCAACATGACGGCACTATGACGGGCGGAATACGCGGCAAGGGGGTATTTAGAGGCGACGCATGCAAACAGAATGACTGCCGGTTTCCCTGCCGATGTAAGCGTTCGTCCCGATCGGCTCCCTGTGTCGACTTGCGTTGCAGTGCACACGCCCAATTGCATCCGTATGTCGCCATCGAGCGTATAAATTGAAGCAGGTGGACGAGCCACCGTCAGGAGACACCGCCATGAAATTCATGATGACCTTCCACTGGGCACCGGATACCCAGCAGCGTGCCGAAGCCATTGCGCGCTTTCAGCGAACCGGCGGGCTCCCGCCTGACGGCGTCCGGTTGGTGGGCCGGTGGACGCGAGCCGATCTGGGCGCAGGGTTCGATCTGCTCGAAACAGATGATATGAAGAAACTCACCGAGTTCGCCTATCAGTGGAGCGATCTGATGGAACTGGACATCGTCCCAGTGCTTGACGACGCCGAGCTGGGCGAGGTGCTGGGGCGCGTAGTGAAATAGAGAGTTCAACGCACATTCGATATCGACGCTATTCGACATGAACACAACCGGGCGCGCCCGCAGCCACGGCCTGCGGCACCGCGTGACCCTTGCAGCTGGGCCGGGACGCTGGCGACGGACGATCCTGGCCCTTGTCGTTCTGATCGGCTATGCCGCCGCCGATCTCTTCTGGCCGTTGCACCGTGACCTGAGCCGCTTCGATCCCATCGCGACGGGGACACTCGAAACGAAAATATGGCGCTCTTACTATGACCGCCAGCACGTGGCGCTCTTTCTTGAACTGGCGCAAACCCTGCGTACGCAATACCACTTTCCGTCGCTAAGGTCGTACGTCGGCGCTTACTACGGCGCATCAGCCGCATTCACTTTCAAGGAGGGCAAGGAGCGCAGCGATTACGAAAAAGCGTTGCCGGCGCTGCAAACCTATTTCAGCCTGATCCGCAACACGGGGAACCGCGACTTCGACGTCTCGCGCACCACCGCGCTCGAACTGGAATGGTGGATCGTGCACCGGCAGCGTGAACGTTATCCGCCCGGCGCGTTGGGCAGCGCGTGTGCTGAAGCTGCCGCATCGCTGTATCGGGTGCCCGCGGGCTCGACACTCGAACACGGCCAGTTGCGCGCGCAAGCGATGCTGCTTCGCGACGCCCGTGAAGAAGCGGGCAGCGTCACCGACGCCGATTGGGCAACCATTGAATCGCTAATGCACCGGAGCTACCTGTCGCTTGGCCATGCCGTTTCATCGACAAACGCCGTCGCCGGCGCGCGATGAGCGACGCGTCAGCCCGCTCGAGAGGCCACATTGATGCGCCGCTTCATGTGGCTGTCGCGACGAAACGATTTGCATCGCTTTTGAGGAGCAATGCGTTTGTGCACCTTTAGGCGCCAAACTTTTAGGCGCCAATTTTATAAGGGCGGGTCATGACCTCAAGCAATTGACCATCGGGATCGTCGAAATACACTCTCCGGCACATCGTTGTGCCGATAGGTTCACCGGCACGTTGTTTGCCGGGATCGGCCCAGTACATAAGCCAATCACGAATACGAGAGAAGACCTGGTCGAATTCGTCTTCACTAATCAGAAACGCGTAATGCCGCATGGAAATCGCACTGTCGTTGAATAGCCGCCCCCCTAAGCAGCCAGATGGCGCGCCAGGAAAGCTGTCCGATACCAGTGTAAAAACAGGCGCCCCGGCACAAACCGAAACAAAAGCTCGAGCACCTCGTACTCGAATCCATGCAAAAGGCAAAGACATGCGTATGTTTTGCGGCATCTGTAGCGGCTGAGGCAACGTCAAGCCTAATTCCGCCAACTTCGCTTCGATTCGCGCCATGATCGCCTCCTCAACGTTTCGCCTTGCCGGTACGGGCATTGGTTCTTTACCGGTCAACCTTGCAGACGCAGCCGGCATTCATAGTTTGCTCGGGTCCTTCTATTGAAGCTAGGGAAACGCTGATTTATCAGGCCCGGCTGTCATCGCTGACGTAGCCGAGGACGTTGTGGAAGGAAAGTTCACGGAACGGACCCAGGATGATGAAGCGGCAGATCGGTTTTGCGGAAGCGGAAAGTGCGGGCAAGAAGCGCGTGACCAAGCGTCAACGCTTTCTCGCCGAGATGGAGAAGGTCGTCCCGTGGTCGCGGCTGCTGTCGGTCATCGAGCCGTACTACCCGAAGGGCAAGCGAGGCCGGCCGCCGATTGGCCTGGAACGGATGCTGCGAATCTACTTCCTGCAGCAGTGGTACGGGTTGTCGGACGAAGGGCTGGAAGACGCGCTGTATGACAGCATTGCGATGCGCGCGTTCGCCGGCATCGATCTGGCCGTCGAGAACGCGCCGGATGCGACCACGCTGTTGAAGTTCCGGCGTCTGCTGGTCGAGCATGAGCTTACGCGGAAGTTGTTCGACGAGATCGGCATCTCGCTGTGTGAGCGCGGACTGATGATGAAGGAAGGCACGCTGGTCGACGCGACGATCATCGAAGCGCCGCCGTCGACCAAGAACGCTGAGAAGAGCCGAGATCCGGAGATGTATCAGACGAAGAAGGGCAACGAGTGGCACTTCGGGATGAAGGCCCACATCGGTGCCGACGCCGATTCGGGCCTGGTGCCGAGCTGCGTGAACGTCTGAGGCCTGATTTCTTTGAGGCTTTCGCCGGTCATCTCGTACAGAGCCATCAAATTTCCCCGTAGGAACGGTGGCAGTGTTCGCCGCTAGTGCGTGAAGATCATGCAGATGTTCCGCGCCCGGCGCGCTAGTCGTCTTTCAGGAAGGCATCGTGGTGGTAAACGCAAAGACCATTGTGTAATCTTCATCCTCCGGTCCGATATGCTTATGACAAGAACGGGATCTCCGTCACAATTGTGGCCGTAGCAGCCCGACACTCGGAAGGACCCGGCGACGCACTACTTGATGCTGTCAGCCGGTACGTTCGGGTGGTTAGCATAAATTCCGCGCCGACGATCCAACGGAAGTCCGCCCTTGAGGCAGATTGCGGCCATTAGACGTCGTTCGCTCGAACTGGCGTGCGGACATTTGGATGTCCACTCCGCAACCACTAAGCGGCCGTTTGCCCGGCGATGGTGCAAGTCGCGTCATCTCTTCAAAATCGTTCGCGATCGGTCCTAACGGCGTCAACGCCCTCTCCAGCGACGTTTTGGCATTCCCGCTCACGCCGCTGGTTTTTCGGACTCGACTCGGGGAGGGATTCTGGCGGAGCAGGAACGGACGTTGGCTGGCGAGTTGGATCGCCTTGTCTAACATCAATTTGCGGCACTGCATTGGGTCATCGCATTGAAGTGGTCAATTTGCCGTCGTTGCGCGGCGGTTCATGAAAGGACTTGAAAAAGGAGTTTTGCAATGTTGCGCTTCCACCTAGGTCGTTTCAGTTGGCTCCTTTTGCTGCTGCTTGTGTTGTGGGCCAGCGCGGCTCGGGCGCAGGAGTTTCGCTACAACTATGTTTCTCTTGACGCCGCTGTGCCTGCACCATTTCTATTTTGGAGTCCCGCTGCAATCAATGATAGTGGTCGGGTTTATGGGACTCTTTACTCCTTCGGTGACACTAATTGCGATTACCTTAGCGCCACCACCGCCGCCTGGGCGGCTGGCACGATAACGCCTGGACCAGCCGGGATCGTTTATGTGGCCAACGACGAGGGCACCGCCGGAGGAAGCGTGCTGACTGACCCGATTAATTTCCTCGAGCAAGCTGCGCTTTTCCATGGGGGCTCGGTGGAACTCATTCCGCGTCAACCGGGAGAGGTGACGGCCCGCGTGATCGCATTGAACGATTCGGATATGGCCGTCGTCCTATCGTTTAACGCCTCGTCACAGGCAACTTGGGTGCTCTATAGCAAGGGACAGCCTACCAGCCTTAACTTCGGCCCGACGATCGGAAATCCCGTGGTTACGGGAATGAATAATCAGGGGATCATCTGTGGGATAACCAACGGACTCGGCTTTCGCTTTGATCCCCGCACTGGCCAGGCGACGTTGCTTTTCCCCCTCACAGAACCATTCGCCTGGGGCCTTGGCATTAACAGCCGTGGGGACGTGCTCGGATATTCCTTCGTGCCATCTGCGCTCGAGCGGATTGGCGTATGGGATCACGACGCACAGTTCCAGACTTACTTTGTCGAAGGAACTCCCCAGTACCCGACCGTCAGCAATCGATTGGTCTTCAACGACCACAACCAGATTGTCATCTCATTGGTTTTGGAGCCCACGGGGAATTTTCAGCGTAGTTATCTTGTCCCGCAACCCGGCGTAAGATTGAACGTGGGCGATCTGGTAGGGAATCTCCCTTCTGGACTTAATCTGTCCGTCATCCAGGGCATCAACAATCACGGAGACATGATTGGCTTTGATTTTTTCGGTAGCGATTTCCTCCTCGAGCGTGTCGACGCCACAGGCCCCCTCGCTTCCACATCGGCAAACACAACACCTGTAATTTCTCGAAGGTTTATTCCGCAGGCAACTGCCACCGGATGGCGTAAATACATATCCCCAGGGCGTCAGCTGAAATCCGGAGCCGCCTCGCTGCCCCAAGGTGTATCCGACAGCCTGCTGTTGCGCTTACGGTAGAGGCCCACTCTAGCGCCCGTACCCGGGAGATTGCGAGCTCTGCACTTTCCCGGCACCGGACACGCAAAAGCCACGTTGTGGAGTTCACGGAATGCCGGTAATTCCCGCCGGGGGCGCGAAGCGTCCGAAGGTCAACAGTAACAAGGGCAGGACGCCGGCGCTTGGCGATCATCAAGCGCGCGCGCTACTCGATGCGCCTGACCCAACTACGCTCAAGGGGCAACGTGATCGCGCGATGCTCGCCGTGCCGCTGTATCACGGGCCGCGTCGCGAGGAACTCTGCCTGCTGAAGGTCCGCGACATTCATGACCGCCGCGGCGTGCCGCATCTGCGCGTGCACGGCAAGGGTGGCAAGACCCGTTACGTCCCGCTCCATCCCGCGAGCGCGGAACGCCTCCACACGTACATGGAAGTGGCCGGCCACGCGATGACACCAGACGCCGCACTGTTTCAGCCGACCCGGAAAACCGGCAAAGCGATCACGGCCGACGGCGTGTACAAGTGCGTGCTCGCGTATGCGGCGCAGGCCAGGATCAGCGTGGAAGCTTTCGGCGTACACAGCCTGCGCGCGACTGCCGCGACCAACGCGCTCGACTACGAGGCCGACATCGCAAAGGTGCAGGAATGGCTGGGTCACGCCAACATCGCGACCACCCGTATCTATGATCGACGCAAGAGCCGGCCGGAAGACTCGCCGACCTTCAAGGTCACGTACTAGAACGGGTAGTCGTACTTCTCGTGCAATTTCTGGCGCTTGCTGCTCGAACGCAGTGAGCGGCCAAAACCTATCAAAGAAACACCTCCAATTAATTTTTTAAGTTGGCACTGACTTTATTGGCTCTGTTAGATACATCTCAATTTGAAAACCAATGACATGTAAATAACAAACACCGACCGCCACGATGCCGACCGCCTTCACTCAGACCGTCGAATCGCGTTTTGCCGAACTCACCCCCACGGCGAAGCGCATCGCCAGCTACATGCTGGCGAACCTCGGGCGACTGGGCCTCGAAACCGCCGACCAGATCGCGCAGCAAACCGGCACGAGCGGGATTTCCGTCGGACGCTTTCTGCGCAGCATTGGCTACCGCAACCTCGACGACCTCAAGCGCGAACTGCGCGGCGCACAGGAACGCCCGTGGATGATCACCGACCGGCTAAACGAATACCGCCGGCTGTCGGGACAATCGCGAGAATCGGGACAGGCAGTCAAACCAGGCGAAGCGACGACAGCAGGCGCAAACGGTGCGCTGACGCGCTCACTCAAGCTCGATCTCGACGCGATCCAGCACGTCTATCAGCTTGCGCAGACACCGGCATTCGCGCGCATCGCAGAGCGCCTTTCCAGCGCTGATGCGGTGTACATCCTCGGCATTCAATCGACGCGCGGCATCAGCAACGCCTTTTCCAGCTACCTCGAATACATCCGCCCGCGCGTGTTCTATTCGGACGGCATGTCGGGTTCGTACGTCGATTCGCTGAACTCCGGGTTTGCATCGCCATATCTCGTCGTGACCGATACGCGCGCGTACTCGCGCATTGCCCGCAGCTACTGCGAGGCCGCCACACGGCGCGGCCTGCCATTCGCGCTGGTCACCGATCTCTACTGCCCATGGGCGCGCGACTTCCAGTGCGACCTGCTGCAGGTCAAAACCGATGTCGGCCAGTTCTGGGACTCGCTCGCGCCGTTGACGTGCCTGTTCAATCTGCTGATCACGTCGGTCGTCGAAAGGCACGGCCCGACGATCGACGAACGCGTGGCACGCAATCGCGAATTGCAGCGCGAACTCGATCAGTTCGATCTCTAACCCTCTTTACGCAGGATTCAACCGCGCCCTTTCGATGACCGTACCACACCGACTGATCCACA
>NZ_JBYSWU010000103.1:0-7773 GCF_058781505.1 Paraburkholderia sp. FW306-2-2C-D06C
ACAAAACGCCCGATGAACTTCATCGGGCGTTTCTAACCGCGAACAGCGGTGCGTAGGTGTCAACCTATGTCAGGACGAGTCACTCGCGCGATCACGCGCAACCGGGCATGATCAAGCCGGAAACACACCCGTCGACAGATAACGGTCGCCGCGGTCGCAGACGATAAACACGATCGTCGCGTTCTCGACCTGGCGCGCGACCCGCAGCGCCACTTCGCACGCGCCGCCCGACGAGATGCCGGCAAAAATCCCTTCGACGGACGCGAGGCGCCGCGCCATCGCTTCAGCGGCGGCCTGGCTCACGTTTTCGACGCGGTCCACGCGGCTGCGATCGAAAATCTTCGGCAGATACGCTTCCGGCCACTTGCGGATGCCAGGAATGCGCGAGCCCTCTTCCGGCTGCGCGCCGATGATCTCGATCGCCTGATTCTTTTCCTTCAGGTAGGTGGAGACGCCCATGATCGTGCCTGTCGTGCCCATCGACGACACGAAGTGCGTGATGCGCCCTTCAGTGTCTTGCCAGATTTCCGGGCCGGTTCCTTCGACGTGCGAGGCCGTATTGTCCGGGTTCGCGAACTGGTCGAGGATGATGCCCTTGCCCTCGCGCTGCATCTGCTCGGCGAGGTCGCGGGCGTATTCCATGCCGCCCGTGACCGGCGTCAACACGATCTGCGCGCCGTAGGCCGCCATACTCTGACGGCGCTCAACCGAAAGATCCTCCGGCATGATCAGCATCATCTTGTAGCCGCGGATCGCCGCTGCCATCGCCAATGCGATGCCGGTGTTGCCGCTAGTCGCCTCGATCAGCGTGTCGCCCGGCTTGATGCGGCCGCGTGCTTCCGCTTTCTTGATCATCGACAGTGCCGGGCGGTCCTTCACCGAACCCGCGGGGTTGTTGCCCTCGAGCTTCGCGAGGATCACGTTGTTGCGACTGCGGATATCGTCGTCGGGGAGCCGGACGAGTTGCACGAGCGGCGTATTGCCGATCGTGTCTTCAATCGTTTTGTAAGCCATATCGGTTCTGGAGTTGGCGATGCGCGGAGTGTTCAATCTATTGATTCTAAACCACCGTGCGTGCGCCTGCCGCGCGGCCCTTCTGCCCGCATGGATGCAGCGCCGACGTACGGCCCGTGCGTGGAGCCCATTCACCGCGAAAAACCGGCGCAGAAAACTTGCAAAAAGCCCGCGGCCGGGAGCCGCGGGAGCCAGTCATCTGTATGACAGCTGAAGGAGTGTTCTTGCCAACTCCGACCATGAAGGGGAACTACATCAGTGGGCCTTGCGCGCAGGTGACCAGCCCCGCGCACAAGGCCAGCGTCAGGCTATTTCTTCACCGCCACAGTGGCGTTGCTCTTTTGCGTATTGGCCGCAGCGGCCGCGTTGGTGGCGTTGCCCGCAGTGGCCGCGCCTTTGGTTTGGCCAGCCGCCGCAGTCTGCGCGCCAGCAGCCGCGCCAGCCGGACCGACAGCGAGACCCTCCGCCTGCAGGCGCTCGACGGTATGCCCGCCCATGCCTTTGACGCGCTTGCCGAGATCGGCCGGGTCCTTGAATGGACCATGCGCTGCACGCTCGTCGAGAATGGCTTTCGCTTTGGCAGCACCGATGCCCTTGATGCCGCGCAGCGCGTCCTCGTTAGCCGTGTTGACGTCGACCGCCGCATACGCGTGGCCGAAAGCGGCGAGCATGGCCGCGGTAACCAGAATTTTTCGAAACATATGGAATCTCCCTTGTACAACCGGTTGGCGACCATCACCAACCGGGAGATTCCAGTTTAAAGAGGGATCCGAAAGATTTACACCTGGCCGAATAGCCAACGTACGTAACGATCGACGCCTTCCTGTACGCTCAAAAACGGCGCGTCGTAGCCCGCCGCGCGCAGCTTCGTCAGATCTGCTTGCGTGAAGCATTGGTACTTGCCGCGCAATGCATCGGGGAACGGAATGTATTCGATCAGCCCGCGCTGCACCTGGTCGGCGAGCGACAACGGCGCTTCGTTGTTCAGCGAGCGTAGCGTGTTGACCACCGTGCTCGCGATGTCGTTGAACGGCTGCGCGCGGCCGCTGCCCAGGTTGAAGATGCCCGACTTGTCCGGATTGTCGAAGAAGAACAGGTTGACCTTCACCACGTCTTCGACAGAGACGAAATCGCGCGTCTGTTCGCCTGCGGCATAACCGTTGTATTCGCCGAACAGCTTGACCTTGCCTTCGGCGCGGAACTGGTTGAAGTTGTGAAACGCCACCGACGCCATGCGCGCCTTATGCGTTTCGCGCGGACCGTACACGTTGAAGTAACGGAAGCCTGCGATCTGGCTCTTCGCGGTGGGCAGCACGCGGCGGATCACCTGGTCGAACAGGAACTTCGAATAGCCGTACACGTTCAGCGGCTGCTCGACTTCGCGCTCTTCGACGAAACGGCTCGAGCCGCCGTAAGTGGCCGCAGAGGACGCATACAGAAACTGGATGTTCTGCGCAAGACACACGTCGAGCACGTCGCGGCTATAGCGGAAGTTGTTGTCCATCATGTAGCGGCCGTCGGTTTCCATCGTGTCCGAGCAGGCGCCTTCGTGGAAGATCGCGCGCACTTTGCCGAAGTCGCCGCGCTTGAAGCGCTCGACGAATTCGGTCTTGTCGAGGTAGTCATCGATTTCGCAGTCGACGAGGTTCTTGAATTTGTCCGCGCGCGTGAGATTGTCGACAGCGATGATGCGTTGCTCGCCGCGCTCGTTGAGCGCCTTCACGAGATTGCTGCCGATAAAGCCGGCCGCGCCGGTGACGATGAGGGTCATGATGGTCCTGCGCTAATGAGCTTTGCATGGGATCGGAGTAAGCGCTAAAGCGCTAACTCCAATCGACAAGTTCAATTGACGCCCCGCGGTCCCTGCCCGCGCGCCGCAATCCGGCGCAAAGCAGGAGTCTGAGCGGGCCGCGTCAATGAAAGAGTTCGTCGTAGTCGACGGTAGCGGTGCCGAGTTTGCCGACCACGATGCCGGCTGCGCGATTCGCGAGTCCGACCGCCTCGACCAGCGTGAGGCCCGCGCCGAGCATGGCGGCGAGTGTGGCGATCACGGTGTCGCCCGCGCCCGATACATCATACACTTCGCGTGCCACGGCCGAAGCGTGCAGGATGCCGTCGTCGGAGAAGAGCGTCATGCCCTCTTCCGAGCGCGTCAGCAGCAGCGCCTTGAACTCCAGATCGGCGCGTAGTTTGGTCACGCGTGCGATCAGATCTTCCTCGGACTTCCACTGCCCGACCACTTCGCGCAACTCGGCGCGATTCGGCGTGATCAGCGTCGCGCCGCGATAGCGCTCCCAGTCGTCGCCCTTCGGATCGACCAGCACCGGCTTGCCCGCTGCATGCGCCTTTGCAATCATCTGCGTGACGTGCGTGAGACCACCCTTCGCGTAATCGGACATCAGGATCACGTCGTGCGACGGCAGCAGGTCGTCGAAACGGGCGAGGCCCGCGAGCAGCACTTCGTGCGCCGGCGTGTTTTCGAAATCGACGCGCAGCAACTGCTGCTGACGCGACAGCACGCGCAGCTTGATCGTCGTGAGCAACGCGGGATCGCGTTCGAGATGCGGCGTCACGCCGCTATCGCCCAGCAGCTGCACGATGCGCTCGCCGGGTTCGTCGTGGCCGACCACGCACAGCAAACCCGCTTGCGCACCGAGCGCCACCGCGTTGCGCGCCACGTTCGCCGCACCGCCGAGCCGGTCTTCCTGACGCTGCACATGCACGACCGGCACCGGCGCTTCAGGCGAAATGCGGTTCACGTCGCCGAACCAGTAGCGATCGAGCATCACGTCGCCAACTACCAGCACGCGCGCTGCGCCGAGCTGTTCGCGCGGCACCACGGTGAGCGCCGGCGCCGGCGTGGACAGAGCGCCCTCAGGCATTGTTCGGGACATCGGCCGGAAGTTCAGAGGGTTGGGCATAAGGGCGTCCAATCGAGTGATAGTCGATGCCGAGCTCGGTCATCGCGTCCGGTTCGTACAGATTGCGGCCATCGAAAATCAGCGGCGACTTCAGCACCGATTTCAGATGCACGAAATCCGGGCTCTTGAATTCCTTCCATTCGGTGACGATCACGAGCGCGTCGGCGCCGGTGAGCGTTTCGTCCTGGGTACTCGTGAAATGCAGGCGCGCGAGCTGGTCCGGCGCATCGTGCAAGTCAATCGCGAAAACGCGGCGTGCTTCGGTGACGGCGACCGGATCGTACGCGCGAACCTTGGCGCCACGCTTGAGCAATTCAGCAATCACGCGACGGCTCGGCGCCTCGCGCATGTCGTCGGTATTCGGCTTGAACGCGAGGCCCCACACCGCGAAGGTGCGTCCGCTCAGATCCTCACCGAGCTTCGCCGTGATCTTGCGGACCAGCACGTCCTTCTGCTTGTAGTTCACTTCCTCGACCGCTTCGAGAATGCGCAGATTGTGACCAATTTCGCTCGCGGTGCGAATCAGCGCCTGCACGTCCTTGGGGAAGCATGAACCACCATAGCCAGCACCGGCATACAGGAAGTGATAGCCGATGCGCGGGTCCGAGCCGATACCGCGACGCACCGCTTCGATATCCGCGCCGACGCGATCCGCCAGATTCGACATCTCATTCATGAACGAGATGCGCGTGGCGAGCATCGCATTGGCTGCGTATTTCGTGAATTCGGCCGAGCGCACGTCCATATACAACGTGCGATCGTGATTGCGATTGAACGGCGCGTACAGACGCTTCATCAGTTCGCGCGCGCGCAGGCCGGCTTCGTCTTCGTCGCTGCCGATCACGATGCGATCGGGGCGCATGAAGTCGTCGACCGCCGCGCCTTCTTTCAGAAACTCAGGATTGGAGACTATGGAGAAGCGGTGCTGCTCACTGCTGGCGAGCCCACGCCTGGCCAGTTCCTCCCCGACCACCGCGTGCACGCGCTGCGCGGTGCCAACCGGCACCGTCGATTTGTCGACGATCACCTTGAAGCCGTTCATCGTGCGGCCGATGTTGCGCGCCGCCTCGAGCACGTATTGCAGATCGGCTGAGCCATCCTCGTCGGGCGGCGTGCCGACGGCGATGAACTGCACGTCGCCGTGCGCGACACTCGCTTCGATGTCCGTTGAAAACGTGATGCGGCGAGCCGCGCGCGTGCGGGCAATGATCTCCTGCAAACCCGGCTCGTGGATCGGTACGCCGCCGTTGTTGAGGATTTCGATCTTGCGCGGGTCGACGTCGAGACAGAAGACGTCGTGACCGATTTCAGCGAGACACGCGCCAGTGACGAGGCCGACATAGCCTGTGCCGATAATGGTAATTTTCATACGTTTTCCGGTAGAAGGTTCCGGTGATGATTCCCGGTGGTAAGGCCGGTTATGAACACGTTATGAGGTTCGCCCACGCCTGCGCTGTTGCCATGCGCGTAGCGAGGCAACCGCGGAGGCAACCGCACGGCCAATACCGCCGCCGCCACCGCGGCGTCAATTCGACGCCGTGATCGGTTCGACGCGACGCGGCGCATAGGTCTCCCAACCGCTGCAGCCCGGGCACTGCCAGTAGAAAAGCCGCGCCCGAAAGCCGCAATTCTGGCACGTATACCGTGGCAGATTTTTTGTGCGCTGACGGATCAGCGTACGCATCAACTCGAGTTCGCTGCGCCGCGGCTCTTCCGCGACGGCTTGCTGCGCTTCCAGCAGACGCGTCATGCCCGCCAGATTAGGCGACTTCTGCATCTGCGAGCGCGCGAGCGCGTGGGCCGCATCGGGCCCGCGCAACGCCGCGACGTGCTGATACGCGACGTCGAGCAGATCGTTCGACGGATAGCGGTCCACCCACGTGGTCAGCAGATCTGCGCCCTCTTGCGGACGGCCGAGCGCTTCGTAGGCCTTCATCAGTTTTTCGGCGACGAGCGGCAGATACGCCGGATTCTGCTCCTCGACGCGCCGCCATTGGCCGATGGCGGCTTCTTGCGCGCCGCCTGCCGCATCGACGTCGCCGAACAGGATCGTGGCGCGCACGTTGGTCGGATTGGCCTTCAACGCAAGGCCAAGCTGACGGCGCGCCTCGTCCGGGTTTTTCTGTTGCAGCGCTTCCTGCGCCAGTTCGCAATGGAATTGCGCGATTTCCTTGTCGAGCGATTCGGCGCCCATCGTTTCCAGATGGCGCGCGGTGTCGATCGACTTGACCCAGTCTTTCTCGATTTCGTAGATGGTCAGCAGCGCGCGTTGTGCGCCCAACGCGTAGTCGCCAGTTTCGAGCGAGCGGAAGGTTTCCTCCGCGCGATCGAGCAGGCCCGCTTTCAGGAAGTCTTGCCCCAGTTCGTAGAGCGCGTGATCGCGCTCAGTGACGGGCAGATCCGCGCGGCTCAGCAGGTTCTGGTGCACGCGGATCGCTCGATCCGTTTCACCGCGGCGCCGGAACAGATTTCCCAGCGCGAAGTGCAACTCGACCGTTTCCGGGTCGAGCTTGACCACTTCGATGAACGCATCGATCGCTTGATCAGGCTGCTCGTTGAGCAGGAAATTCAGGCCGCGGAAATACGAACGCGGCAGGTTGGCGCTTTCGGACAGCAGCGTCTTGAGGTCGTAGCGCGCGGCCATCCAGCCGAACGCGAAAGCGACGGGTATGACAAGCAGCCACCAGAAGTCTAGATCCATGCGATTAATGCAAAAGAACGGGAAGGCGAAAACGGAAAGCCGCGCGCTTGCCGTACGCGCGGCGGAACAAAGCTCAGATCAGCGGCGGCATCGGCGGTTGTTCGACCACCATCGGCGTTTCGCGCGCCACCCGCAACTCGCGCTTGAGCCGGCCGTTCTCCAAGCGCAAACGCACCATGGCCGGAATCGACGACACCAGTCCGGCCAGCAGCCCGACCACGAAAAAGGCGAGCCCAATCAGGATCAGCGGAGCCGGCCATGCGTAGCCAGCCAGGAAATTCAGCGTAGCGGGTTGCGTGTTGGAGAGCGCGAGCACCAGCAGCAGCACGAACACCAGTACACGGATCAGCCAGACGATAAATTTCATGAATAGGTCTCTTGACGGCAGTTGCGGAGTGACGCCGGCTTGATGACGCGTCGCGCCACGGTGTTGCCCGCGCCGAAGTGACCCGTATTGTAATTGAAGCCCTCGCGGCTGGGCAGGAACTGGCTGATTGCGGACTTACGCGAGTTTTATCCTGCCGCAAGCGAATGCATTGACCAGTCCCGTCCGATTTCAGGATGCGCCGTGCGGCCAGCGACACCACACCCAGCGCGCACAGACGAAAAAAAAGCGCCCGAAGGCGCCTTTTCTTGTCTTTTGCCGTCTGGCTTCGGCCGCTGATGCAACCGATGCCACGCTGCAAACCGCTCAGCGGAGCATTTACAGGTCGTCGTCATCCGGCTCTTCGGCCTTCAGCGGTTCGCCCGAACGCCGGTCGACCCGCTCGCGCAATTCCTTGCCCGGCTTGAAGTGCGGTACGTACTTCTCAGGTACCAGTACCTTCTCGCCAGACTTCGGATTACGCCCGACACGGGAAGGACGGCGGTTGAGGCCGAAGCTGCCGAAGCCGCGAATTTCGATGCGATGACCGTTGGCAAGCGCCTCCGACATCGCATCAAGCATCGTCTTCACCGCGAAATCCGCATCTTTCAAAACAAGCTGCGGAAATCGCGTAGCCAGCTGGGCGACCAATTCCGATTTGGTCATACTGCAGCAGACCTCTCAAGAAAACGCCGGGCCGCCCCCAAGTTTTCCGCCCCGCAGGAAGTCCCCCGCCCCGAAGGAAGTCCCCTTGGGGGATTGGAGGATTGTCC
>NZ_JBYSWU010000104.1:0-7416 GCF_058781505.1 Paraburkholderia sp. FW306-2-2C-D06C
TGTTCGCTTGATCCCTGATTCCAATTGACTCTCCTTCCAGGGGCGGAAAAAGTGTCAACCCATTTCAGGACGGGTCATAGCCAACAAAAAAGCGCCGGTTTCAGCCGGCGCTTTTTTATATCTGGTCATGCAGCGGGACCCAGCGCCCCGCAGCGCAGGCTACTGCGAAGCCGCACTTGGCGGCGCTGCATGGTTGCCGTTCGGGTTGCCGTTCGCCGCATCGCTCGCGGCCATCTGCGCTTTGACCCGCTCGCCTAACTGATAAACCGCGAGCGCATAAAAGAAGCTGCGGTTATAGCGCGTCAGTACATAAAAGTTCTTCAAGCCCAGCATGTATTCGGTGCCCCGCCCCGGCGACGGCAAATCGACCACCGTCACCGGCGTACCCGCTTCAGACGCGATATCGAGCCTCGGCTCGTCCATCGCCAGTCCGGCGCGCAGCAGTTGCTGCAACGGCCAGTGCGGTTCCGGCTGACCGTCCGCGGCGGCTTGCGCAACGCCCAGGCTGCCCGCGTCAGAACCGATCTTCCATACCACGGGCCGGCCGTTTTCCCAGCCGTTCTGACGCAGATAGTTCGCCACGCTGCCGATCGCATCCGCCTGGCTCGTGCGCAGATCGATCTGCTTGTTGCCGTCGTAGCTCACCGCGTATTGCACGATGCTGCTCGGCAGGAATTGCGGAATGCCGATTGCGCCGGTGTACGAACCGAGCACCGTGGTCGGATCGATTTGCGAATCGCGCGTCCACACCAGGTAGTCTTCGAGATTCTTGCGGAAGGTCGCCTGACGATCCGCGCGATTGGCGGTGTTCGGATAGTCGAAAGTGAGCGTGGTCAGCGCATCGAGCACGCGGAAGTTGCCCATGAAGCGACCGTAGATCGTCTCCACGCCGATGATGCCGACGATCACTTCCGGCGGCACGCCGAACTCTTCGTAAGCGCGTTGCAGCGTCGCCTGGTTGGCGCGCCAGAAGCGCACGCCGGCGTTGATGCGAACCTGGTCGAGAAAGCGCGACTGGTACACGCGCCAGTTCTTGACCGTCGGCGAGGGTGACGGCGTGACCAGCTTGACCGCCGTCGCCGAATAGCTCACGCGTGCAAACAACGCGTGCAGCGCGGCCTGGTCGAAGTCGTAGCGCGCGGACATGTCGTTGACGAACGCGTCGACGTTGGGATTATTCGCATAGCGCTGCGGGATGATCTCTTCTTCGAAGGTTTGCCCTTGCGGCACCGTCTGTTGCGGCTGGCTTTGCGCGACCAGCAGCGGCGGTCTTTGCGCGGTGCTTTGCGCCATTGCCGGACAGGCTGCTGTGAACGCGCACCACGCGACGGACAGTGCGGCGGCTACGCTCGTTGTGCGTAGCCGGTTTCGTGCAGACAGAGCAAGCTTGACGGTCATAGTGAGCTGGGGCGCAGTGCAAAAGAGACAGGGGAAAAACGGATCGGGGCAGTATACCCGACGCCTTCTGCAAAACTGAGCCCGGCACGTCATAGCCGCATCGTGTGGTAACTTGACGATAGTTGGCGCGCCGAGGGTGCGCGCCCTTGGACGGAGACACGCCGCGCGCCTCGAAGGCGCCGCGTCGCAGAAGAGAACCATGGCAACAGGCTTTTATTCCCACCCCGACTGTCTGCTGCACGATATGGGGCAATGGCATCCCGAATGCCCGGCGCGCCTGCAGGCAATCGAAGACCAACTGATCGCAAGCCGTATCGACTCGCTGATCGAACGCGAGTCGCCGCCGCTCGCCGACGAAGCGTCGTTATTGCGCGTGCATACCCAGGCGCACGTCGATTACATCCGTAGCCGCTCGCCCGCCGAGGGCCTCGCCGAAATCGACCCCGACACGTCGATGAACCCGCACACCTGGCAGGCCGCGCTGCGCGCGGCGGGCGCCGCGGTGGCCGCGACCGACGCCGTCATCGAAGGCCGACACGACAACGCGTTTTGCAGCGTGCGCCCGCCCGGCCACCATGCCGAGCCGGCGCGTGCGATGGGTTTCTGCTTCTTCAACAACGTCGCGATTGCCGCGCGCCATGCGCTCGAAGTGCACGGCATGCAGCGCGTCGCGATTGTCGACTTCGACGTCCATCACGGCAACGGCACCGAAGCCGCCTTTTCGGGCGATTCGCGCGTGCTGATGTGCAGCATCTTCCAGCATCCGTTCTATCCGTTCACCGGCGCCGACAACCAGGCGCCCAACATGTGCAACGTGCCGATGCCGGCGCGCTCGAAGGGCATGGCGGTGCGCGAGGTAGTCGATATGCTGTGGCTGCCGCGTCTGCACGAATTCAAGCCGGAGATGATCTTCATCTCGGCCGGCTTCGACGCGCATCGCGAGGACGATCTCGGCAACATGGGCCTCGTCGAAGACGACTACGCGTGGATCACCGATCAGGTGCGCGAGATCGCAAGGCGCTATGCGCAAGGGCGTATCGTCAGTTGCCTGGAAGGCGGCTACAACCTGTCGGCGCTAGGACGCAGCGTGGTTGCGCATGTGCGCGCGCTGGCCGGAATCTGAGCGCCGCGGAGAACCCACCCCGAACTTCAAGGAGGAGCGAGCCATGAATGCCGATATGCGCAGCGCTTCACTGGTGGAGATCGAACACGGCGCGTACGGCTTGCCAGGCGTCGTGCTGGTGACGATGAGCCGGCCGGACGCGTTCAACGCGCTTTCCGAGGCCTTGCTCGACGAATTGCAGACCGTGTTGACCGGGCTCGGGCAGTCCAGCGCGCGGGTGGTCGTGATCGCCGGCGCGGGCCGCGCCTTTTGCGCGGGGCACGATCTGAAGGAAATGCGCGCGGCGCCGTCGCTTGCTTACTATCAGGCATTGTTCGCGCGCTGCACGAAGCTGATGCTGACGATCCAGCGCTTGCCGCAGCCGGTGATCGCGCGCGTGCATGGCATCGCGACGGCGGCCGGCTGTCAGCTCGTGGCGATGTGCGATCTCGCGGTCGCTGCCGATACCGCGCGCTTTGCGGTCTCCGGCGTCAATCTGGGGCTGTTCTGCGCGACGCCTTCGGTGCCGTTGTCGCGCAACCTGTCGCGCAAGGCTGCGCTCGAAATGCTGCTGACTGGCGATTTCATCGATGCAGCCGAGGCGAAGCATCAGGGTCTGGTGAACCGCGTCGTGCCGGCGGACGCGCTCGATGCCGAGGTCGCGAGACTCGCCACCAGCATTTGCGCGAAACCGGTCGAAGCCGTCAGCGCCGGCAAGGGCCTGTTCTACCGTCAGTTGGAGATGGGTATTGAAGCGGCTTACCAGCTCGCCGGTCAGACGATGGCCTGCAACATGATGGACGACTCCGCGCTCGAAGGCGTGCAAGCTTTCATCGACAAACGCGCGCCCGCCTGGAAGCGCTAGGCTAGCGGCGCCTCGCCGTTATGCCAGGCTGTCGCCGCAGCGCTCAGGCCTTGGGCAAGCGCGCCTCGATCCACCCAATCAATTCTCCGATCACCCGGTCGCGGTCCAGATCGTTCATCGTTTCGTGATAGCTGTCCTCGTGCAGCGTGAGCGTCTTGTCCGGTGAGCCCGCGTGTTTGCCGAAATCGCGGCTGCCATCGGGTTCGGTGAGCTGGTCCGCGGTGCCGTGATACACCAGCAGCGGCACGCGCAAGCCCGCGCGGCCTCGTTCTATGCGTGCCATCGCGAGCAGGATTTCCGCTCCGGTGCGCGCGGGTATTGAGCCGTGGTGCACCAGTGGATCGCGGCGATTGGCGTTCACCACTGACTCGAGGCGCGACAGCAAAGCCGCGTCGATTTTCATCGCTGGGAAGGTCGGCCACAGGCGGCTGATCACCTGGCTCAGCTTGAGCATCCAGCGCGGTACGTCGCGGCCGGGCGCGAGCGCGGGGCTCGACAGGATCAGACCGCTCAGTCGCCGGCCAGTCGCGTCGAGGCGCTCGATCGCGTAGAGCGCGGCCACTGCGCCGCCCATGCTGTGCCCCATCAGGAAGAGCGGGGCGCAACTCTGCGCCGCGGCGTCGAGCAAGGCTTGTGCATCCAGCAGATAGTCGTCGAAACGCTTCACATAGGCCCGTTTGCCGGGCGCTTGCCCGTGTCCGCGCAAATCGATCGCGACCAGTTCGATGCCGGCCGCGTTCAGGCGCGCGGCCAATGCGGCGTAGCGTCCGGCATGTTCCGCAAGCCCGTGCAGCAGCGCGACCGTGGCGCGCAGCGGCGCGGCGGCCGGCCAGCGATATAGCGGCAGTTCGAAGCCGTCGCTCGTCGTGACCGTCGAGCGCAACGGGGCGCCAGTGCGGATATCCGCCGCGGAACGCGCATTGCCGGGTTGGGTTGTCTCCATAGCCGCCATGTGTCCTGATTTTGATCCGCCCGATCATAGTCGCAGCCGTTGTGCCGTACGCGAGAATCGCTTACCGGGCGTGCCTCTAATTCTCTCTGGTTATGAAAAGATCGTAATTGATTATTAAAGGGAATGTCGGTGCTGCGGTAGAATTGCGGCCTCAAATCCCAATAAAAGCAACGGCGGCCGCTTGTCGGGAGCGCAAAACGCTCGCTGGCAACCTCCGCCGTTTGGTTTTTCCATGATCGAAATACGCAATATCTCTCAGCGCTTCGAGGGGCCCCGGGGCTGGGTCGAGGCGCTGCACAACGTCAATCTGTCGATTCCGGCGGGCGAGGTGTTCGGCATCATCGGCCGCAGCGGCGCGGGCAAGAGTACGCTCGTGCGCACCATCAACCTGCTGACGCGCCCGACCGAAGGCAACATCGTCGTCAACGGCCGCGATCTGACGACGCTGCCCGCCGCGCAATTGCGCGAGGCGCGTCGCGAGATCGGCATGATCTTCCAGCACTTCAACCTGTTGTCGTCACGCACGGTGTACGAGAACGTGGCGTTGCCGCTCGAACTGGCCGGCATGAAGCGCGACGAGATCGAGGCGAACGTGCTGCCGCTGCTCGAACTGGTCGGGCTGTCGGCGCAGAAGGATCGCTATCCGGCGCAGATCAGCGGCGGGCAGAAACAGCGCGTGGGCATTGCGCGTGCGCTGGCGAGCAAGCCGAAAGTGCTGCTCTCCGACGAAGCCACCTCCGCGCTCGATCCCGAAACCACCCGCGCGATTCTCGAACTGCTCAAGCGCATCAACCGCGAACTGAACCTCACGGTCGTACTGATCACGCACCAGATGGACGTGATCAAGCAGGTCTGCGACCGCGTCGCGGTGCTGGACGCGGGCCGCGTGGTCGAAGAAGGCAAGGTCATCGACGTGTTCCTGCAACCGCATCACGAAGTCACACGCGCGCTGATCGGCGACGTGATCGCCCAGGAGCTGCCGCCGGCGATGAAGGCGCGTGTCGCCGAACGCCTGAAGACCGGCCGCGGCCATTTGTTGCGCCTCGCCTTCACCGGCTCGGGCGTCGATCAGCCGATTCTGTCGGAGACGATTCGCTGCTACGAACTCGACTTCAACATCCTGCATGGCCAGATCGACGAGATCCAGGGGCAGGCGTTCGGTTCGCTCGCGGTGCTCGCGGGCGGCGAACCGGCGAAGGTCGCACAGGCGCTGACGTATCTGCGTGAGCAGGGTGTGGTGGTAGAGGAGCTCTCGTATGTTGAGTGAAATGTTCGACATGTTCGTCCAGTCGTTCTGGGAAACGCTCGTGATGGTGGGCATTTCCGGACTGGTCGGCGCTTTGGTGGGTTTGCCGCTCGGCGTGCTGCTGTATCTGACGGATCGCCAGGGCGTGTTGCAGAACGTCGCGGTGAACCGCGCGATGGGCGTGATCGTCAATGCCGTGCGGTCGACGCCGTTCATTATCTTGCTGGTCGCGGTGATTCCGTTCACGCGGCTGGTGGTGGGTTCGTCGATCGGCACGGCCGCGGCCGTGGTGCCGCTGACGATCGCCGCTGCGCCGTTCATCGCGCGTCTGGTCGAAACCGCTTTGCGCGAAGTCGATCGCGGTCTGATCGAAGCCGCGCAGGCGATGGGCGCGACCACCAGCCAGATCGTCTTGAAGGTGCTGTTGCCGGAATCGCTGCCGGGCGTCGTAGCCGGTTTGACGATCACGTTCGTTTCGCTGGTCGGCTATTCGGCGATGGCCGGCGCGATCGGCGGCGGCGGCCTCGGCGATCTGGGCATCCGTTACGGGTATCAGCGTTTCCTGCCGGAAGTGATGCTGACGGTCGTGGTGATTCTGATCGTCTTCGTGCAACTGGTGCAGTCGTTCGGGGATTGGCTCGTGCGCCGTTTGAGCCATAAATAAACAAGGGTCATCGGAACCCGCTCAACAGAATCGATAGATTCGGAAAGGTCCATCATGCAACGTCGTTTCATTCTCAAGCTGGCCGCCACGCTCGGCGCCGCGTCGCTGTTCGCTGCCGCTACGGCTGCTCACGCTGACGAGTCGATCAAGGTCGGCGTGACCGGCGGCCCGCACGCGCAGATCATGGAAGTCGTGAAGACGGTCGCGGCGAAGAGCGGCCTGAACATCAAGATCGTCGAGTTCTCCGACTACGTGCAGCCGAACGCGGCGCTCGCCGGCGGCGACCTCGACGCGAACAGCTACCAGCATGACCCGTACTTGCAGGCGCAGGTAAAGGACCGCGGCTACAGGCTGATTCGTGTCGCCGACACGGTCACGTACCCGATGGGTATCTATTCGAAGAAGGTGAAGTCGCTCGCCGAGTTGCAGCCGGGCGCGAAGATCGCCGTGCCGAACGATCCGACCAATGGCGGCCGCGCGCTGTTGCTGCTGCAAAAGCAGGGTCTGCTGAAGCTGAAGGCGGATGCGGGCCTGAAGGCGACGCCGCTCGACATCGTCGACAACCCGAAGAAGCTGAAGATCGTCGAACTCGACGCCGCACAAATCCCGCGTTCGCTGAACGACGTGGACGCCGCCGCGATCAACACCAACTTCGCGATGGAAGCGGGCCTGAAGCCGAAACAGGACGCCATCGCGATCGAGGACCCGAAGGGTCCGTACGTGAACATCATCGCGATCCGCGAAGCCGACCGCAACAAGCCGTGGGTCGCCAAGCTGGTCGCGGCGTATCATTCGCCGGAAGTGAAGCAGTTTGTCGAAAGCAAATTCGGCGGGTCGGTGATCGTCGCCTGGTGATCTGACGGTCATCGGAGTAGCAAGATATGGCGGCAAGGCAAAATTAGAGTCGTAAGTCGGAACCCGGGGTTGCCGCCCGGGTTTTTTCGAGATTAAAATAGAACGACCGTTCGATATTGCCGTCACGCTGCTGAGGAGCGATATCCTCCTGCTAAAGCGCCCGCGACACGGCTTCCGTAAGGGCAGTCGTTATAATGTTCGTTGGGTTGACGTATTCGTAACTTTGGAGCGTGTGCATGAAAATCCTGGTGCCAGTGAAGAGAGTGGTCGACTACAACGTGAAAGTCCGGGTGAAGTCGGACGGCACGGGCGTCGACATCGCGAACGTGAAGAT
>NZ_JBYSWU010000105.1:0-7331 GCF_058781505.1 Paraburkholderia sp. FW306-2-2C-D06C
CGGGCAAACCGCTACACCCAGCTTGACAGAGGCGAAAGGAGGGCTGACCGCTTGATTGGGCTTCCGAGTTCGGCCAATTTCTGCCATTCGCATAATCACTGAGAGCGGCGATCAATCAAGGTCTGCGTGGGACAGGGTTCGGCCATCAGCGCTCATTCACGGAACCCCGAAGGGCACTACACTCTGTTCGATCCCACGCCGCATTGCCTGCCGTGAGGAATCGCCTGACGTAGGCTTCCATTGTCCATTGTGTAGTATCTCCCTCGATATGGCGCCGCGGACGTCGCTGCAGGCTGGTCTCGAACACGATTACGTATTTGGGGAATGTATGAAGACACCGAAGTCGGGTTCCGCTGCCGCTCCGTTCGACGTTCCGACCGTTGATCACTTTCGCTTCCATCGGCCTCATGCGCACCTTGCCACGGCGTTCGGCAATAACAGCTTCGCGCTCAAGGCCGAAGCGTTCGCGCGTTTTTTTGGCACGCCCCTTTTTTTAGGGGCACAGACGGTAATCGTCGCCATCTGGATTGGGGTGAACGCCCTCGGTTTCACGAAGTTCGACGTTTACCCATTTATTCTCCTTAATCTGGCATTCAGTCTCCAGGCAGCCTATGCCGCGCCGCTTATCTTGCTTGCCCAGACGCGACAGGCAGCGCGAGACAACGCACACGCCGACGCTGACGCGCAACACAGGGAGGCTCTTGCAGTCGCTAACGAGCAGCGGCAGGCAATTGCCGCGCAAAACGCGGCACAACTGCTGGAGTTGCTGCAGAGGAACACGGAACTGACCGAACTTACCCAAAAATTAATTGAGCGTGTCGAAACGCTGACCACCGAGTTGCATGAGAAGCTCGTGCAAAAAGACTCAAAATCATAAATACGGCTCCCTGACCATCCGGGTCGTAGTTAATGTTGGCATTGGTGAGATACCCCTCCACTAGAGGGGTATCTAGAGGCGAGTGAGCGTTCGATCGCGGTGGCGAGAGGCGCTCCGCGTCCTCCTGAGACGTTCGACATCCGTCCCAGTGCGGCCACGAGGCGTCATTCGCCCGTCCTGCGGCTCGGACGCTCAGACGTCGGTGCCACTCAACAAACGGCCATTCGGCTGGTGAAGACAAACGGTGCTTCGGCTGGTTCAACCGGTTTCGACGGCTCGCGCGCGACTATGAACGGCTCCCTGAATGTCTGGTCGGTTTGCGGCCTTTCCCGAAAGCGATAGAGGTCATCGAGGCGCGCAATGTGGCTCTCGCTGAAAGACCCTGAGGGCCCACCCGCACTGGATGTGATCCACATGTTCGCCCGGAGCGCGCTGACCACCTTCGGGACAACCTGCGTCATTCCTCAGGACGTGGGTTCTGCGGTCCCAATCATGGGACTTGCCTCCTTTCCAGATATTGCTCGACGAAACTGAGGATTGCCTTGGACTGGTAACCCCTCGCTAGCCGGCAAAGGTGGTCGGCGAAAAGACGATAGCGCTCGTCAAGCTCGGTAAGGTGCGTGGCCTGTTGCACGATGGCACGCACGTCGCCCAGTCGCGCCAGGTAGTGCAGCGCTTCGATTTCCCCCGGCGGCGGCACAATCAAGGTCTCCATGGAGGGATCGGCGGCGCGTACAGCCGTTCGGCCCGCTCCGGCGGCTTGCGTCTCCGGAACTTCGTCGCTCCACTCGATATTCAGGAGGGCCGCGATCTGCGACAACAGCCCACTGAAGTCAACCGGTTTTGACAGAAAGGCGTCTGCACCAGCCGCCAGGCTTTTCGCCGCATCACTCCCCGAGGCGCCGGCGGAAACCGCAATGATGGGCAGATCCCCGAACTCCGGCATTTCGCGCAGGCGCCGCGTGGCTTCGAGCCCGTCCATCCCGGGCATGACGACATCCATCAGAATAAGCGCCGGCCGTAGCGCCTTGGCTTTCTCCAATGCTTCCAGTCCGTTGACGGCCTCCACCACGTCGAATCCGAGCTGGCCGAGCATATCGACCGCCACAGCACGGTTTGCCGCTACGTCATCCACGACGAGAATGGTCTTGCGCGGCCCCTTATAGCCGCTTACCGCCCATTCGAGCGGGACGACAGCTGCCTGAGGCGCCACCACCGGGACGTTTAGCTCGAACGAGAAGGCGCTGCCAGCACCGCGGCGGCTGTCGACGTGGATCTCGCCACCCATCAAGCGCACAAGCTGCCGGCTGATGGCCAAGCCCAGCCCCGTGCCTCCAACCCGGTGCTGAGCATCGCTCACCTGCTCGAAAGGCCGGAAGATTGCCTCCAGACGCGCTTCGTCTATGCCAATGCCGGTGTCCTGCACTTCGAAACGCAGCCGCACGGGCGGCAGGCAACCGACGCGCAGGCGCACGCTGCCCTTTTCGGTAAATTTGATTGCGTTGGAGAGCAGGTTGAGCAGCACCTGGCGCAGCCGTTTTTCGTCGACCCGCACGCCCGCGGGCAGATCGGGTGACATCTCGCACGCGAAGGCCAAGCCCTTTTCCGTTGCCTTCACCCGAATCGTCTCGGCGATGAAGTAGATGAACCGCTCAAGCGGAATGTCGGATAGGTTGAGCTCTGCCCTTCCGGCCTCGATTTTGGCCATATCCAGGATGTCGTTGATGATCGCAAGCAGATGTTCGCCGCTGCGCTGGATCACCGTGATCCCGTCGACCTGGCTTTGATTGAGGCTCTTATCGCGCTTCAGGATCTGCGCGTACCCTAGAATCCCGTTCAACGGCGTGCGCAGCTCGTGGCTCATGTGCGCAAGAAAGTCGCTCTTGGCCTGGTTGGCCGCATCGGCGTGTTCCTTGGCGACGGCCAGTTCAGCCGTTCGCTCGCGGATCATATCTTCGAGGTGCTCGCGATAGCGCCGCAGTTCCTCTTCGGCACGCTTCTGCTCTGTGATGTCGCGTGAGATGCCGAGCAGGAACTGCGGCTCGCCGCGCACGTCGACGATCGGGATCTTCATTGTGTGCACCAGGCGCGGCCCGTGACGTGTGTGAACCGGCTCCTCCGGGACGTCGACCAGCTGCTGCGACTCCAGCACGTCACGATCCTTCAGCGCGAAGAAATCTGCCTCCTGCGCCGGAAACAGGTCGTGGACGGATTTGCCGATGAGTTCCTCGCGCCGGTAGCCGAGCAGTTGCTCTCCCGCCTTGTTAAAACGCACGAAGCGCAGCGTCGCCGCATCCTTGACGAAGATCATGTCGGGGATGTTCTCGATGATGCTGTCCAGGAAGTGCTCGCTCGCTCGCGCAGCCTCTTCGGCGTGCTGTCGTTCGACGATCTCCGCCGTCTGGCCCGCAAGCGCCGTGCTGAGTTCGGCCGTGCGCTGTGTAACGCGCGCCTCGAGTTCGGCGTTGAGCTCCTTCAGCGCATCCTCGGCCTGCCTGCGCTGGCGCCGGTCTTCGAGGAACTGCTCGACTGCGCGCGCCATATCGGCAATCTCATCGCCGCCGTGAACGGGGACGCCGGCTTGCACGCTGTCGACATCACCGTGCCGCAGGAAGTGGCTGACTCGGCGCAGCCGTGCCACGACGTGGCGACCGAGGAATGCGCGGGCGATCAGCCAGGCAAGCAGCAGGCTCACCGCAACTTCGCCGACGACCCACCTGCGCGTGCGGCCCAGGTCTTCGGCCAGATCCTGAACCGCTTTGCGGTAGTCGCGCGTGAAATAATCCGACTGCTGGCGCGCTGCAGCGGCCAGAGCGTCGGCCTGGCGGCGCAGATCGTCGTCCAGGCTGGCCAATGACACGCCGGGCCGCGGCGCGGACGCCGGCCCGGCTCCGGCGCCCAGCGCGGTCTCGCGCACCTGCGCCTCGATGTTGACCGTGTTGCGGAAGCGCTGGCTCGATCGATGCAGCGCCAGCGCGTCGACACCGAGGTTGTCGCTCGTGGTAGCGGAGGCCAGGCGGTCCACCAGGCGGTCGAAGGATGCCAGCTGTTCGATGACATGCCGATGCGTCCCGCGCACAGACTCCACCGTATCGTCACTGGATAACTGCAATGCCAGGCGTTCGATCATCAGAGTGCGCTGCGCCAGGTCTTGTGCATCCTCCTGCCGAGCCAGCCGCTCTTCGGCCAACTGGCGGATAGCGCGGGCCGAATCGGCCAACGAGTAGACGGTCGTGGCACCGACCGCGACCACCAGGGTGGCCAGGCACGAAACCACGAGCGTGAACTGCGCGGTGAGCGATCGTGGGAGCGGAAGTTTCACGGGCGTTGCCAGATGCGGCGATAGACGTCGCGATAGCCGTTGGCCGGGTCGTAGAGAAGACGATCGCCGCCGTCCGCAGCGATGTTGTCCGCCGTCACGAGATGCACCGGAAACACGTAACCCGTGACGCCTCCCCCGGCGAAGAGCCGGTTCATCTCGTCGACCAACTGCCAGCCATGCAGATTCAGGGGTTCGGCCACGGTGCCCGTCTGGAAGCTGCCCGTCCGGATACGCAGGAAGGCGGACTCGCTGCCGTCGCCAGCCGACAACATGGCCATGGCGGCGTTCGGCATTCCGGCCTGGGTCAGCACCGGGGCGGCGTAGTCGAAGTAGATGTCGTTGACGGCCAGCGCATACGTCCAGCGCTTGCCATACCGCGCGAGCAAGGCGCGTGTCGTGCCCGGCATCAGGTCCTGGCAGTGCGAGATCGCCACGTCGCGCACTTCGAGCAAGGTGCAGCCGCTGCACGCACGCACAACGGCAGCCATTTCATCTGCCTTGCCTTGCGCAATTCGGAAATTGGAGTCGGTGAAGATGACGACTTCCGCATGCCCGCCGGACTGCACGATGGCCGCCAGTGCGGTCACGCGCGCGACCTCGAGCGGATCCGTCGCCACGTTCATCGCCACGGGCGTGCCCGGCACCGGTCCGGCCTGGGCCGCGACATGCCAGCCGACGATCGGAATGCTCCGCTCGGCAAACGGCCGCAGCCCGGGCAGCAGGGCGAGTGCGTCGCCACCGACGATAATCAGACCGTCTGGACGACTTGCCAGCGCATTCGCAAGCATCTTCAGCCGCAGATCCGGGGTGCCGCCGGAGTCGAATATCTTTGCGCTCCAGCCGATGACCCTGGCCGCCTCCAGCACACCGTCGACTACGCCGACGATGCCGCCGTTGCGCAAATCCTCGGCGACGATGGCGACGCGTTTCCGAGGTTGGGCGCGCGGCCCGTTGCCCGGCCCGTTCCAGGGTGCGGCGGGTTGCGCCGCGACATCGACGACGCGCTTCGCTCCGGCCAGGTAGTCCTTCGCGGCGACCGTGGTCCCGGGCGCGGGGGCAATCGGCATACCCTGCGCCGCAGCAACCGACAGCATACACGCGCATTCCAATGCCACCAGCAAGCCCCTCATGCTGTTCCCCAAGGGCCTCGTCGCAGTTGATTGACCGCCATTGACGACGTACCCAAATGCCGCGCGCAGGGTGACCCTGCGAATAAGATAGTACACCCCGATGGCCGCGTGTCATCGGACATGCGCGCTGCCGCCTCGCGCGAGCAGAGCGATGACCGTTCGCCAGTTCGATTAACGCAACTGGAGCGACCGGCCTGTGACTTGGTGACGCATCACTTGCGCGGCACGGCTCGGGGCAGCCTTGGCTAGCGATCCGCAACCGTCGTTGAAGGTCGAGAACGTGCCGGCAGCGGCGCAGGCACGAATGACCGTTGCGCCCAGTAAACGGCCCTTCGATCAGGGGTCCCCTCAGGATTCGGATTTTTAAGCACAAAAAAATGCGAATCCTGAGGGGACCCCTTATCCATTGCCTTGCGATTTCTCAGCACTTCCGGCAGCCAGCCCGTTTCTGCAATCCGAAGCTCGGCAGCCGCAGCGGCATCGCCCTTCTTCATCCTCGCAGTTCCGCCGCCGATTCCGGGGAAACCGCCTCGGTCACCACGTCGATGATCCTCGCCTTCGATACGATCTTCGCCTCCAAATTAATTGCTTGATGGTCGGCGCATGCGCACTTGGCGAGCCACCGGTTCCGGCATTGGATGCGTACACAACTAGCAGCGGCGCACGTACACCAAGGCGGCCTTGGCGACCACGGTGACGTTCCCAGAAACTAGCCGGGGCGCGGGAACGGGTCGATCTCTGCCGGGTGCGGTCGGGTCGACCGGGGACCGCCTCGTCGGCTCTGCATCGGGCCGGGTTCGGCCGAGGATTGCGGTAGGGATGCCCATTACTGAGCCCCCCGCACATAGATCCCGGCGTGCCCAATTCGGGCACCGTGCTCCTACCTCGGGTGTTTGACGGCGAAGCGCCGATCAGGCCACGGATGAAGGATTCGGGGGGCGGACGCCAGGCATTGGCGATTCGCCTCATTCGCTCCCACGTCATGGCGTCCTTCTGACTACGCCGCCGGAGCGTGCGCCGCCATAGATCGGTGACGTGATGTCGAAATGCGCCGAGTGCCCGCGAGTTGGTGGGCACCGCGTGCGCAAAGTATCCGCGAACCACCTGCCTGAGCCAATGCCCTTGCACTGGAATCGGTTCGTGCATGCGCTTCCGTAGCGCCTCCTTGATCCGCCTGAGTTTCGCCTGCATGCTATCCCCTCGAGTCTTCCGCTGTAACTGGAAAGCCCTGCGACGAGACCTGCCGCAGATAAAGATGAAACCAAGGTCTCCGGTCGGCCATGACCCCGGCTCTGGCGGTTGACCGCTGCAGAGGATCTCAAGAAACGGATTTTTTCGTAATGTAATGGACTCCACCCACCCCGGACGCTTCGGCATACTCGGTCGAGTCGGGTGACCAGCGGCGTCAAACCCGCCTGAGACGAGGAATCCATCATGAATTGCGTAGCTACCGTGATTGGCCCGGATATTTCGAGGAGCGTGTTCGTCGCCGTGGGACGCGACGATCAGAAGCAGGAGGCGTTCAGGAAGAAACTTTCCCGACGTCAGGTGTACTTGCATTTTTCGCAAGAGCGACGCTGGCTAAGGTCGGCATCGAGGCATGCGCTGGCGCGCATCATTGGGCCCGGGCGCTGTCAGACCAAGGGCATGATGCGCGCCTGATCGCCTGGCAGCACGTCAAGACGTATCTGAGCGGGAACAAGAATGACGCGAACGATGCGGCGGCCATTGCGGAAGCCCGCACGCGCGCGATGACGAAATACGTTCCAGTCAACACCGAAGCACAGCAGGACCTTCAGATAATGCATCGTTTCCGGCAAAGTCTGATCGAGCGCCGCACTGCCGTGATCAACCAGGCGCGAGGTCTTTGTCAAGGCCAGTGCCCGCCTAAACAATCGTGCCGAAAATAGCCGTCAGCCTACGCGTGTAGTGGTCAAGTTATTTCGGACAGGCAGATAGGTTCTTTCACTGTCGGTTTCGCCTCGTAGGCAGCGGGCGACAG
>NZ_JBYSWU010000106.1:0-7246 GCF_058781505.1 Paraburkholderia sp. FW306-2-2C-D06C
AAATCGATCCCGTTCGCTAGCAGCCAAGCCTCTCGCGCGTCAACGTCAATCGTGACGGTACTCATCGAGTGCTTACATGACAGGCGCTGGTGAACTAATTTGTTTGAAACGGGAGAATCCCGTGTCGCTGCGTTCGGCGGGCGTGGTTACCGAGTCATCGCACGAAGCACGTAAGCCTTTTCTTTAACAAGTCCTCGCAGAAAGGCCATCACGGTCTTCCTGTCTCTCTCCGGGTGCTTGCTTGTGACGCATCAAACCACAAGAAGTTGTTCAATCCAAGGGTGAACATCCGGCGAGCGTTGACCGCGAAGTAAAAAAATCATCTCGCCGCTATAGGGGGCATTTCGTTCAATCATGCGTTTTACTCGTCGCGCAACTTTATTGAAAGCCACCTCGGTTCGCGGATCATTTATATCGATTTTGAGGAAGGCAGCCTTTGCATCGCGTACGGCCTCTAAAAGCATCACCGCTGTTAAGTGCCGTTGCTTGCACGTCGGCTCGTGGTCTAGGTGATAGACCTCTGTCGACTTTTCTACTCTTCGGACGGAGATCGTATCGTCCTTGGTCGAACACGGGCGCCCATTTTCACGCATGCATCCCAGTAATTCCCAGTCGTTTAGATCGCAGGGATCCAATATCTCGACCCGTTCTCCGTGCACGGTCTGGAGCAGATCGTCGAAATCTAGGGTCGCCGCGTTTACTGCATATACGCGTGCCGGTTCATTCAGCAGCGGGAACCTGTCTGCTTTGCCACCGCTCGTCCCGTTTTCCACATCGATACGACGACTATTGCAGAAGGTGCATGCGTATCTGAAATTGCCTCGCTCGCACGCTAGCCATTTATAGCCGAAGTGAGGCATCGACGCGTCGCTGACACGTCCTTTGGGACGGAAGTGGTCGACTGCATTGTCAGATCGAGTAATCGGTGTCTCGCAGAACCAGCATTTATTGACGAGCAATTCGGCGAGCCTTGCCTTGATGCCTTGCCAGATGTCATCGCTGCCGGTAGGCACCGCGATCCCTTGGGTAATCGCGCGTGTAGCGGCTTCTGCCTTTGCAAGCCAGCCGTCGGGTAGACGTAGCGCCTCTATGTCAACGTATCTCAACTCTCCGCACCCTCCGCATCATCCGCTAATGACGCTAAAAGTCGACGTGATAGTGCTTCTCGCTCTTCTCGGCTCATACTCAAAACGCTGCCTGCCAAACTGTCAGAGTCCTCCGTTTGGAATCTCTGTTCCAACTCGCTTCTTCGCAGGCGGAGGTATCGAGAGTACTCATCATCGGCATAGAAGAAGCGGAACCCTAGACGGTCGAGACGTTCGTTAACCTGATCAAGTTGCTCCTTTTCACCCTGAGTGAGCTCCCTTTTCATCGAAAGAAGGCGCTGCTTCTCAAGGTCAAGCTGCGTCGAGCGATCAAGGGAAGACGCAATGCCGAACATTTCGCTCGTGACAATCGACGCGTATCCCATGCCTCTAGGATCTGCTTCTGGAAACGAGGAAACGATTCGACGGTCGTCTCCGTCGCCATGAGCGCGGAGGATCTGCACTTGGGTTTTTGAGAGCTCTGCGATTGCGAGCGGATTGTGCGTCGTCATGATCACATGGCTCGACTCTTGTTCCGCCGCAGAGCTGCCAACGAACTCCTTCAGAAACGCTAAGTACTCGACACTCCACTTTGGGTTGAGGTGCGTATCCGGCTCATCCAACAGGAAAAGGCTTTCGTCCTCGGCTGTGAATTTTAGTAAGCCCAACACAGTCAGGAGTTGTTGCTCGCCTTCGCTCAGCTCACTGAATGTGACTGTCCCGTCATTTTTCTTCAGCTTGACCTTTATGCGCACCTCATCAAGCAGTTGCGACACGTCGGTACTCTCAAGATCTCTGAAGAATTTTGCAGGCGACTGCGAGCCTACTAAGGCACGAAGCGCTTCAATATCCTTGATAAAAAGATACTTGAACTGTAATAGCTCTGTATTCCAGAGCGAAGTTGGAACGCGACGTTCCACCTCGACGGGTGCCAAAGCCACTTCCATGAGTCGAGCGAGAAAGGTGCTTACTACCCCTCTTGCTCCCCAAAACCGAGGGTCACCATCAGGATGCGGTTTCCATGGGGGTTCCCGCAGCACAAATAGCACTGATTCCAAGGCGTCGTCTGGGTTGAGTCCTAAGTGGTCACGCAGCAAGCTGGACGCTTCGCTGGAGGAACCGATCATAAATGCGAGTAATACGAATTGACTATGCACTGGCAATGCGTAGAAAAGTCTCTTTAGACCTGGATCCTTGCCTTCCCGGAGCTGTTCGTCATACCACTGAAGGTACGGCGAAAAAACATTGTGCATCCGTGAGCTTTCCCCGGAGTAGTAGCTGAAAACGTAGCGGGGAAGATTGGTTTCATCGCCAAGAAATTGCTTAATTGTAGGATGCTGCGGCGCAGGCGGCCCGAAACCATCGGGAGCGAGAGCAGGAACTACGGCAATTTGGAACGGCGTTTTCTTATCAGGATCGTGTTCAATTTGAACTGTTCGCTGGGTTTCGCCTCGGCCAATTCGGTACGTCAGCCCGAATGCGAAATCAATGCGCGGCGTCTTCCTTGGCCAAATCAATTCACGGAAAATAGTCGCCATTGCCTCGAGCACGTTCGATTTGCCCGTGCCGTTCCACCCGATAACGACCGTTACCCATTCACCCTGTTCGAAGTCGATCGTGACATTCTTAAGGTTCTTGAACCGATGGGTCGCGCTGTCCTTGTCGCTCCCAATCCGAAGTTTATCTACGCGCATATTAAACGGAAGTCTTCAATCGTAGTCGCTGTCCGACTTTAGTCCCGGAAAGATCGTGGACTGACTCGACAAGCAAAGTGCCTGCTACATCGAGTTCTCGAAGCTCAGCGAAAAACGGTTCTATGTTCTCTGTTCGTGTGCCAAATCCGATTCCATATTGCTCAGCGAGCAGTTGGGCTGGGACCCAGTCTTTGGCTTCTTGTAAAAGATCTAGCACCGTCTTGCGCATCTTTTTACCTCCTAGCCCTACCGCTTTGATCAGTGGCTTGGTAGACCTTGTTATCTTGGCGGCCGCGAGCATTTCAAGCTGAACTGTGGCAGGCTCGTCCGATGTACGGCTCGTTTGCCACTGCCCCGATAAAGCTTGATGAACCAGACCTTTGTACAGCACATCCAGATTTTTCGCGGCATATTGTGCTTGACTCGCGACGCCCGCTAACTTCTTTAGGCCGGTATCTACTCGGTGCACGAGTTCACGCTGATCGGTGATGCTGGGGCAAGGTAACTCGAACGCAGCAAGCTTTTTTGAGTTGATGTTTGACTGGCTCACTCCATCGCTCTTTACAAGACGACAATATTTTCGTCCAGTAGGGCTGTTTATACAGTGAGTTAGATACTCCGGCAACATTTGGTCGGAGCACCTTACTCGGATCAAGTAGCCGGCAAAGATCGCCGGGCGGGTTCCCCGATAGATCGCAGTTTTTCCGACGAGCTGCGGACTGTTTGTTCGGTTGAAGAGAACATCGCCAGCTGTAAGCATGTAACGCTCAATTTCTCGTGCATCGGAAGTAAATACTAAGTCAGACCAATCCAGCTCGCCCTTTTGGATATTGCCCATCCGAAGTACCGGAACATTGCCAGTGGCTGCCGATTTCGCCGACGAACCGTATGTAAGACTCAATGCGATATCGCCGACTGAAACAAGGGTAACTTCGTCTCGATCCTGCTTCGAGAGTAATGTGAGGTCGTACGCTCCCTGCAACAGTGATGCTCGCGCCGTCTCGACGGATGCGAGTACGGTGTCAAGATGGTTGCGAGCTACATCGCTTCGCTGTTCCAGAATGCGGATCCGCGCTGCGATGCGTTTTTGCTCCGCCACTGGGGGAAGAGTGATCTCAGTTGATTCGAATGCACCCTTAGTCACGTGGCGAAGTCCTGCTCCTCCGTGCGCCTTCGCAATTTGCTCGTCGAGAGTTTGGTTTATCGCAAGCCGTAAGTAATCGCGGTCAACAAATTGTTGATCAACTCGAATGTTGAATATATGTTGGTTGAGTACGGCGGTTGGTCCGCGCCAGATATGCGCCCCAAACGAGGTGCCAGGCGTGCCTGACCAGGCAAACAGAAGGTCGCCGGTTTGAACAAGATGCCGTTCCGCAACTTCACCAGAAAAATAGTTGAAGGGAGCATCGGGCTTATTCAGATTTTGAATGCGAATGATTGGAAGGCCCGATTTTGCCCATTCATTTGGCTTAAATGCGCGTCCGTTGTCTAGCGTCGCGATTGCACCGATTGTCGTCGCCGCCCAGCCTTGCGGTAGCGTGCTCACCGTTCGGTCTCCTCCGGGGCAAACTCATCCACTAGTTGCTCGATTTCGGCCATAGCGGTTTGCAGATGGTAGAGAACAGTAGACAGTGCTTCTTGAGGTGTAATGTCGGTCGTCTCTGCATCCTCTTCATTCGACGTGAGCCAAACGAGATCGAGATTGTCCTCTCGGGCTGAAATTTGCTCCCGATCAAAATATCTCCAGCGCTCGATTCCGTCTTGCAGGGCTCTCATACTCCGACCGCATGGATCGTTCCCGAATAACGATTCGAACTCTTTGAAATGCGAGCACGTTAGCGGTCGCGTCTTTCCGAATCGAGGCATGCCGGTTCGCATGTCGTAGACCCAAATGCGAGCGCTGTTGTCTGCGGCGCCGGACCGCCGAGTAAAAAACAGAACGTTCGTATTTACGCCTTGGCTATAAAATATTCCGTTGGGCAACCGCAGGATGGTGTGGAGATCGCAATCACTCATCAGGTTGGAGCGGATTAGCCGTCCGACGCCATCCTCGAACAGCACATTGTCAGGCACTACAACAGCCGCCCTGCCGCCCTCTTTGAGACCGAACCAAATGTGTTGTAAAAATGCGAGCTGCTTGTTTGTTGTGTGATGCGGCAAGTTTGTTCGCGTCTTTCTCGCGCTGCCCGCTTTGTTACCAAAGGGCGGGTTAGCCAAGATTAGGTCCGCAGGTTGTAAAGCATCCGCATCAGAAGTCAATGCGTCGCCAAGGATGATCGTTGCATTCAGTCCGTGAAGGAACGAATTCATTTGGCAAATGCGATAGGTTCCCTTCTCGATTTCCGAGCCTTCAAATGACGGAGGTTTCGATGCATAGTCTTCAGGCGATGTCTCATTTGCCATACTCTGCTTGGCGGAGATCAGGAACCCTCCAGTACCGCATGCAGGGTCTTGAATCAACTCACCAAGTCGAGGTCGCATCAACTTCACCATGCTATCTACAAGCGGTCGGGGCGTGAAATATTGACCTGCGCCTGACCGAGCGTCTTGTGAATTGCGGGCCAGCAAACCTTCGTAGATATCGCCCATCCCGTCGGCAGTCACCGAATGCCAATCGAGCTTCCCGATTCCGGAGATTACGGCCTTCAGGTTCTCCGAGTGTGAGAAGACCGTTGTAGGGAATGCGTAAATTTCTTGGACAATTGGAGTCGACGCGTGTCCCCCAAGATAGGTAAGGATGTCTCGATAGAAAGTCAACAGATCGGAACCGTCATAGTCGGCTAGGTCGCGCCAGCGACAGCCCTCTGGCAACGCAGACTCGGTTTCTGTCTCTTCAGCAATTTTTAAGAAAAGAAGGTATGTCAGTTCCGAAATGTATTCGTGGTAACTGACTCCATCCCCGCGCAAAATGTGACAAAGGCTCCAAATGCGCCTGACAAGTTCTTGGCTGGTTGCGGCAGGCTTAGGGGGCACACTGACCTCTGTAAGAGTTGATACTTTGGGAATCGCGACTAGGCCCTCAGGCAAATCTAGGAGCGCAACGAAAATTGTGCGTTGTCTGGCCCTCAACGGCGCCATGCCGATTCCACGCAACGTTAAATTATACCGTGCAGACTGTCGAGCCGCGCCTTGGGGCAGGTCAGCGCAGCCGTGAGCTGGCACTTGTTTGCAAGATGCTCGGTGCCAGCATCTGCGATTATTGTGCGTCTCGTTTGGTCGATGCAGTTTTTGGAGTCCGGTGGCTCGTGTTTGGCCCTGAGCCTAAGCTGGATTCCCCGCTCTACCAAACATCGCGGGGTACGTCCTGTGCATTTGTTGCATTAAGTCTAGGGGTGCCGCTGGCGGGGGTTGTTTTGGGGGTATGTTAGAAAATGAAGTTACAGCGAGCCCCGTAGAATAAAGGCTCCGTTGATTAGTTCGTCCTCCTCCCACCAATAGGATTCCAGCATCACCAACGTGTCAATCAGGCGCCATACTTTTGCTGCAAGTGCAACGATATGCCTGACTAACAGACAACAAAGAGCAAGAATATGCTGTACAACAAAGCCGACCTAGCGTCGGCTTTGTTGTTTCTGGGACGGATGACCTTGCCCCTGTTCCGCGAATCCCATCATCGAGACCGCGAAGTTGAGCGGCCTCGACCTCTCCGCCTACCTGATCGATCCGTTCGGCCGCTTCGCATACTTGTTGCTTACGTGCCGCTCATTCGCCAACTACTTGCTCGTGGCGTCGACGGGGATCTCGGCATCTCGCCTGGGCCGGCGCACGGCTCTCACCTTCCCGCTGCTTCCCCCTCCGCAAAAGAACTGATCGCCGCCATCGGACTCGAGTCCCGACACGCCTATTCCGGCCGGCATATCGAGCCTCTCGAGGACCTCTCCCGTGCGAGGATCGACTCGCCTCAACTCGCTCTCATCACCTTCCCAGGTGCCGTGCCAGAGTTCTCCGTCGACCCAGGTAACCCCGGTGACGAAGCGATTGGATTCGATGGTGCGAAGAATCGCCCCTGTCTGGGGATCGATCTGATGGATCTTCCGGTCCCGATACTGCCCCACCCAGAGCGTCCCTTCGGCCCACGCGAGCCCCGAGTCAGCGCCGCCGCCGGGCGCCGGGATCGTCGCGAGCACATGGCCGGTCGTCGGATCGATCTTCTGGATGCAATCCTCGACGATCTGAAACAGGTGCTGGCCGTCGAAGGCCGTTCCGGCATGCGCGGCGACATCGATCGAGCGCAGCGTTTTCCCGCTCGCCGGATCGAGGGCGTTCAGCTTGTCTCCGCTAGCAAACCAGACTTGCTGACCGTCGTACGTGACCCCACCCACCTGGTCGACACCCGGAAAGGGTCCGTATTCACGGACGATTTTGGCTGCGGATCGATTCATGCTTCCATCCTGGTTATCCTCAAGAAAACACCGGGCCGCCCCAAGTTTTCCGCTCTGCAGGAAGTCCCCCGCCCCGCAGGAAGTC
>NZ_JBYSWU010000107.1:0-6335 GCF_058781505.1 Paraburkholderia sp. FW306-2-2C-D06C
CTGTATGCTATACCCATGAAAAACACCACCACTCCCTCCGCCCCCGCGCGCGGCCCGGCCGATCACGAGGTACGGGACCAGATCGTTGCCGCCGCCACCGAGCACTTCAGCCGGTATGGCTACGCGAAAACGACGGTCTCCGACCTTGCCAAGGCGATCGGGTTTTCCAAGGCCTACATCTACAAGTTCTTCGAATCCAAGCAGGCCATTGGCGAGATGATCTGCGTCAACTGCCTGCGCGAGATCGAAAACGAGGTCACGACAGCCGTCGCGGAGACGGATCTGCCGCCGGAGAAGCTGCGACGGATCTTCAAGGTCTTTACCGATGCGAGCCTCAGGCTGTTTTTCCGGGACCGCAAGCTGTACGACATCGCAGCATCGGCCGCCACGGAAAACTGGCAGGCGGTTCAGGCTTATGAAGCACGTGTTCAGAAGCTGCTCCAGGAAGTCCTGCAGGCAGGCCGGCAAAGCGGAGACTTCGAGCGCAAGACGCCGCTGGACGAAACCGCGATGGCGATCTATCTGGTGCTGCGCCCCTACCTCAACCCGCTACTCCTGCAGTACAACCGCGACACCACCGACGTCGCGCCTGCGCAGCTGTCCAGCCTGGTACTCCGTAGCCTGTCGCCCTGACCGGGCTCACGTTTGTGACTCTTGACTATAATGGTCACTAGAACCATAATGAAAGCCATCATCACTTCATCGATGGGACTTTCATGTTCTCGCGTCGCCTCGCCACCTCCGCACTCGCCTGTGCGCTGCCGCTTGCGCTAGCGGCCTGCGGCGAAAAAGCACCGTCCGATCCGCGCACCGAGGTGCCGCTGGTGCGCACGGCCATCGCCCAGCGCGCCGTCCCCGCGTCCCGCTCGTTTACGGGGACCGTCGCGGCACGCGTGCAAAGCGACCTGGGTTTCCGTGTTTCCGGCAAGGTGCTGGGACGGCTTGTGGATGCCGGCCAAACCGTCAAACGCGGCCAGCTGCTGATGCGCCTCGATCCCATCGATCTCAAGCTTGCCGCGCAGGCCCGGCAGGAGGCGGTCACCGCTGCGCGGGCGCGTGCGCAGCAGACCGCGCAGGATGAGGAGCGCTATCGCGACCTGCGCGGCACGGGTGCGATCTCGGCTTCGGCCTACGACCAGGCCAAGGCGGCCGCCGATGCAGCCAGGGCGCAGCTCAGCGCGGCCGAGGCCGACGCCGACGTGGCGCGCAATGCGACGGGCTATGCCGAGTTGGTCGCGGACGGCGATGGCGTCGTGATGGAAACGCTGGCCGAACCGGGCCAGGTCGTCAGCGCCGGACAGCCCGTGGTGCGCCTGGCCCACGCCGGGCGCCGCGAGGCCGTGATCCAGCTACCGGAAACCCTGCGCCCCGCCATCGGTTCGGTCGCCCAGGCAACCCTGTTCGGCAACAGCGGCGTCAGCGTGCCAGCCACGCTGCGCCAGCTCTCGGACACGGCGGATCCGCGTACCCGCACCTTCGAAGCTCGTTATGTGTTGCAGGGTGCGCTGGCCGACGCGCCGCTAGGCGCAACCGTCACGATCGAGATACCGGACGCACGCGTGGCGCTCCAGGGCGGCATGCAGGTGCCGATCGGCGCGGTGCTCGACGCTGGCAAAGGGCCCGGCGTGTGGGTCGTCAACGGCGAGCCGGCCAGGGTTGCATGGCAGCCAGTGACGGTCCTTCACCTGGACGACGACAGCGCGCGCGTGTCCGGTACGTTGAAGCAAGGCGATCGCGTCATTGCGCTCGGTGCCCAGTTGCTGCGCGAAGGCGAACAGGTCCGCGTGTCCGGCCAGGCCGTCGCGATGGCGAACGAAGGAGCACGTCCGTGAGCGAAGGCCGATTCAATCTGTCGGCGCTCGCCGTGCGCGAGCGCTCCATCACCCTGTTCCTGATCTGCCTGATCTCGCTGGCCGGGCTCCTGTCGTTCTTCAAGCTGGGTCGCGCCGAAGACCCGGCGTTCACAATCAAGGTGATGACGATCATCACCGTATGGCCGGGGGCCACTGCGCAGGAAATGCACGATCAGGTCGCAGAGAAGATCGAAAAACGCATGCAGGAGCTGCGCTGGTACGACCGGACCGAGACATACACGCGCGCAGGCATGGCCTTCACGACGCTGACGTTGCTCGACACCACACCGCCGTCGGAAGTGCAGGAGCAGTTCTACCAGGCCCGGAAAAAAATCGGCGACGAAACAGCCAACCTTCCGGCTGGCGTGATCGGGCCGATGGTCAACGACGAATATGCTGACGTCACGTTTGCGCTCTTCGCTCTGAAAGCCCGGGGCGAACCGCAACGGCTGCTCGTGCGCGATGCCGAGACGCTGCGCCAACGGTTGCTGCACGTGCCTGGCGTGAAGAAGGTCAACATCATCGGCGAGCAGGCCGAGCGCATCTACGTCCAGTTCTCGCATGACCGGCTGGCAACGCTCGGTGTCAGCCCGCAGGACGTATTCGCCGCGCTCAATGGCCAGAACGCCCTGACGCCAGCCGGCTCCGTGGAGACCAAAGGTCCGGAGGTGTTCATTCGCCTGGACGGCGCCTTTGACAAACTGCAGAAGATCCGCGACACGCCCATCGTGGCGCAAGGCCGCACGCTGAAGCTGTCGGACATCGCCACCGTCGATCGCGGTTACGAAGATCCGGCGACGTTCATGATCCGCAACAACGGCGAACCCGCGCTGCTGCTGGGCATCGTGATGCGCGACGGCTGGAACGGGCTCGATCTCGGCAAGGCACTGGACGGCGAGGTCGGCGCAATCAACGCCGGGCTGCCACTGGGCATGAGTCTGACCAAGGTCACCGATCAGGCCGTCAACATTCATTCGGCGGTCGACGAGTTCATGCTCAAGTTTTTCGTCGCCCTGCTGGTGGTCATGCTCGTGAGCTTTGTGAGCATGGGCTGGCGCGTGGGCCTGGTGGTTGCCGCAGCCGTGCCGCTTACGCTGGCCGTGGTGTTCGTGCTGATGGCCGCTACCGGCAAGAACTTCGACCGCATCACGCTCGGCTCGCTGATCCTCGCGTTGGGGCTGCTGGTGGACGACGCAATCATCGCGATCGAAATGATGGTCGTGAAGATGGAGGAAGGCTACAGCCGCGTGGCCGCGTCGGCCTACGCGTGGAGCCATACGGCCGCGCCGATGCTGGCCGGCACGCTGGTGACCGCGGTCGGCTTCATGCCGAACGGCTTCGCGCGCTCCACCGCCGGCGAATACACCAGCAACATGTTCTGGATCGTCGGCATCGCGCTGATCGCATCGTGGGTCGTCGCGGTGGTCTTCACGCCCTACCTCGGCGTGAAGATGCTGCCCGACTTCAAGAAGGTCGAAGGCGGCCACGACGCAATCTACGACACGCCGCGCTATAACCGCTTCCGTCAGCTGCTCACGCGCGTCATCGCGCGCAAATGGCTGGTCGCCGGTTCGGTCGTTGGCCTCTTCGCCCTGGCCATCATTGGTATGGGCGTGGTCAAGAAGCAGTTCTTCCCGATCTCCGACCGTCCCGAAGTGCTGGTCGAGGTGCAGATGCCCTATGGCACATCGATTTCACAGACCAGCGCCGCCACGCAAAAGGTGGAGGCATGGTTGTCTGAACAGAAGGAAGCCAGGATCGTCACCGCGTACGTCGGGCAAGGTGCACCGCGCTTTTTCCTGGCGATGGGACCGGAACTGCCCGATCCGTCGTTCGCGAAGATCGTGATCCGCACGGACAGTCAGGAGGAACGCGATGCACTGAAGGTGCGACTGCGGCGAGCCATTGCCGACGGTCTTGTGCCCGAAGCGCGCGTGCGCGTCACGCAACTCGTGTTCGGGCCGTATTCGCCGTTCCCGGTCGCCTATCGCGTCACCGGTCCGGACCCGGACAAGCTGCGTGGAATCGCGGCTCAAGTTCAGCAGGTGATGGAGGCCAGTCCGATGATGCGCACGGTCAACACCGACTGGGGCACGCGCTCACCGACGCTGCACTTCACCTTGCAGCAGGATCGCTTGCAGGCGGTGGGATTGACGTCCAGCGCCGTCGCGCAACAACTGCAGTTCCTGCTCACCGGCGTGCCTGTCACCGCCGTGCGTGAGGATATTCGAAGCGTGCAGGTGATCGCGCGTTCGGCCGGCGATGTGCGTCTCGACCCTGCCCGGCTCGGCGACTTCACGCTGGCCGGCGCCAACGGGCAACGCATTCCGCTGTCGCAGGTGGGCAAGGTCGATGTGCGCATGGAGGAGCCGATCACGCGCTGGCGCGACCGCGTGCCGACGATCACGGTACGCGGCGACATTGCCGACAACCTGCAGCCACCGGACGTATCAACGGCAATCACCAGGCAGCTTCAGCCGATCATCGCGAAGCTGCCCAGTGGCTATCGCATCGAGGAGGCGGGCTCCATCGAGGAATCGGCCAAGGCGACGACCGCCATGTTGCCGCTGTTCCCGATCATGCTGGCGATCACGCTGGTCATCATCATCTTCCAGGTGCGCTCGATCTCCGCGATGGTGATGGTGTTCATGACCAGCCCGCTCGGCCTGATCGGCGTGGTGCCGACGTTGATCCTGTTCGGGCAGCCGTTCGGCATCAATGCGCTGGTCGGTCTCATCGCGCTGTCGGGGATCCTGATGCGCAACACGCTGATCCTGATCGGGCAGATTCACCAGAACGAACATGCCGGGCTGGATCCGTTCCATGCGGTCGTCGAAGCCACTGTGCAGCGGGCGCGCCCGGTGATCCTCACGGCCATGGCGGCGATCCTGGCCTTCATCCCGCTGACGCATTCGGTGTTCTGGGGAACGCTCGCCTACACGCTGATCGGCGGCACCTTCGCCGGGACGATTCTCACGCTGGTGTTCCTGCCGGCCATGTACGCGATCTGGTTCAGGATTCGGCCGGGCAACCCCGCAGTTTTGCACAAGGGCCGCCACGAGCACGCCTTTCCTCCCGAACCGACGCTGCAGGACGCGCTCGACGCGCGCAGTTAAAGCGCAATCAATTTACTGTATCGAAGGAAACTGCCATGCCCAATTCCAAAGTGGTCGTTGTGACCGGCGTGTCATCGGGTATCGGACGCGCGACCGCAGAGCAGTTCGCGAAGCGCGGGTGCCGCGTATTTGGCACCGTGCGCAGCATTGCAAAAACGGCGCCGTTGGCCGGCGTCGAGTTGGTCGAAATGGATGTGCGCGACGATGCCTCCGTTCGAAGCGCGATTCATACGATCTTCGATCGCGCCGGGCGCAGCATTGACGTGCTCGTCAACAATGCTGGCACGACGCTGATCGGAGCGGTGGAGGAAACGTCGGTTACCGAAGCCGTCGCGCTTTTCGACACCAACGTATTTAGCATTTTGCGTACGGTCCATGCAGTGCTTCCGCAAATGCGCGCGCAACAACGCGGACGGATCGTCAATATCAGTTCGGTACTCGGCTTCTTGCCGGCACCGTACATGGGACTCTATGCGGCGTCCAAGCATGCCGTCGAGGGGTTGACCGAGACGCTGGATCACGAGATGCGCCAGTTCGGCATCCGCGCAACGCTGATCGAGCCGTCCTTTACCCGAACCAATCTCGACGTCAATGCGCCTCAGGTGAGTTCGAAAATCGCTGCCTATGACCGCGAGCGTGCGCTTGCATCGAGCGCAGTCGTCAACAGTATCGAAGGTGCCCCCGCGCCCGATGGCGTGGCAAACACAATTGTTGAAGCCGCGCTTGGCAGCTGGCGTATGCGTCGCACACCGGCCGGCGAAGCATCCCTGTTGCGCAAATTGCGGCGCTTCATGCCCTCCGGCCCCGTCGATGCAAGCTTGAGGAAGACATTCGGGCTCGTGTGAAGCCTCTCTCCCGCCGCAACGTGGTCTGCGCATCACGTTCGCGGGGCCGCCCTGCGCCGACGAGTGATCAGCTTCAGGCGTCCATGGTCATGACAACTTCGGCGCCTTGCAACGACCGCCCGCGACAGCACGGAACTCTTTGCAATCGAGCCCGTACGCACCCGGAACCGCAGATATGGAAAGTCAGAATTGCGAGTCGTCGATGCTCGCAATCGGAGAAATCTCCGCTCTCGCGCTCAACCATTTTTTCGCCCAGCGCGCAATGCGCGCTTTCTGGGCTCATTTCGACGAAGCACTGCGGCATACGGACGTCAACGCATCCCAGTTTTGCATGCTCGCCTTGCTACATCTACGCGAACCACTCGTTTTCGGCGACATGGCAGCAGAACTGGAAATGGACCGATCGAATCTGTCGGCCAATCTGGCACCATTGTTCCGCCGCAGGCTCATCTCAACGATCTCCCACGAAGGAGATCGACGGAAACGCCAGCTCGTCGTGACGACCGAAGGCCGAAAAGCTG
>NZ_JBYSWU010000108.1:0-6318 GCF_058781505.1 Paraburkholderia sp. FW306-2-2C-D06C
CGACGAGACCTACCGGGCTTCCGGAGCTACCTGCACTGTTACCGGGTTGAGGCATCTCCCAGTATTTGCCGCCGCATCTCGGCCCATTCGATGAGCGCCTCGATGAGGGTCGGAGCGCAATTCCGATTTTGCTCAGCGTGTATTCGACCTTCGGAGGAACCTGGGGATGCCAGCTTTTCCGAGCCTGGATCGCGACAGAGGTAGACGAGACGCTGTCCAGCTGGCGCGAGCCGGTGGAAGCGCGCATTGTCGGCCCGAGTCTTCCAGCAACACCTGTCGAACGGCCGGTTGCTGGTGTGCAGCGGTCGCCCTGATGTCCAATCGGCGCTGCCGGCGAATGACTCTTGGTGGCCGAACCTTGCCGATCGTCTAGCGATCGAACTGTGTTTGCCAGGAGCGGCAGCACGCGGGACACATTGCCTCCGTTCGGACCAACGTCGCTACCCGTCGGCTTAAGCAGCGAACCGGCCTGAATCTTTTGACGCCCCTCTCCTGGTGCTGGGCCGACGAGTGCCCTGGTACTGCGCGGTCTGTCAAGATGCGCACCGCCCCATCGAAGCGTTTGTGGCGAAAACACACACCGCATTTTTTGCCCTGAATACTCCGCAAACCATTGCTTATACTCTGTGCACCTCTTTCTCCGAGGCGCATCGTATGCGGCAGGAATGGCTTGAATATCTCCAGCGACTTGACTGGAACACTCCGATGATTTTGGCACTGGCGTCAGGGGCGGTCGGCTCTGTCATAACGCTCGCGTGGATCTCAGCAAGGGATGCCAGAGAGCGCAAGCGTCAGCGACGCGACACTGCATTGGAACTTGCGTTATCGCTGGAAAGCTACGCTCGAACCTGTCGGACAATGATGCATAAGGCCGCCTGGGCGGCATCGGAGCCGGTCGCCCCTATGAGCCGCGAAGCCGGCAAGGGCGTGTCCATCCCCGTCTTTGCCTATCCGGACAAGCTTCAGTGGCACGTCCTAAGCCGCAAAGTTATCTCCGAGCTGCGCGAGTACCCGGCAACGGTGCACGCCGCTCGGGAGTATGTGGAAGCGTTCCGCGAATTCGGTGAGCCGATCGACCTGTGTGGCCAGGTTGAATACGAATGTGCAAAGGCTGCGATGGCAGCGTTAGCACTTGCTCGGACAACGCGCCGGCGACACGGAGCCGCGACGTGGAAGCCGGGCGCCAAAGATTCAGCCATGGAGCGCGAACTGTCCGACTTCATCGCGAACGCTGAAGAGAAGCGCAAGGCGTCGCTCGAGCGTCGAACGGAGTCCACAGATGGTCGGCGAGCTGACGCGCAACCGTTCAATCAGGCGCTAAGCGCCTGAAACCTGGGCCAGACAAGCGGATATCCTGAAGGCCTCTCAGATTCTGCCGGCCTCGAAATGGGGTGCCGTCAATAAACGGACGAAACCGTACGATAGCCGCAGCGCACTAGGCATTCGACAATGTGTCCTTTTCAGCCCAGTATGGCGCCCGACACGCAGTTGCGGCCGATCGCCTTGGCCTGATAGAGCGCCTCATCGGCGGCCTTCACCACCGAGGCAACACTGTCCGCCATCAGCCCTTGCCAGCTCGCCGCGCCGATGCTGACGGTAACCGCGCCTTGCTCGCTTGCTGCATGTTCGATATTCAGCGAGGCAATCGCGCGGCGGATGGTTTCGGCCATCGCCAATGCGCCCACGCTGCCGATACCCGGCAGCACCACGACAAATTCCTCACCGCCATAGCGCGCGGCGAGGTCGCCCGACCGGTGAAGCTGTCCGGCGATACATTGCCCCACTTTCGCCAGTACCTCATCGCCGGCCTGATGACCATAAAAATCGTTATAAGCCTTGAAGCGGTCAAGATCGACGAACAGCAGGGAAAGTGGTTGCTGCGTGCGCAGCGCACGACGCCACTCACGATCGAGCCGCTCGTCCAGGGTCCGGCGATTGGGAAGCCCCGTGAGGCTATCGGTACTTGCAAGTGCCTTCAGCGCCGATTCGGCCCGTGCTTTTTTGCCCAGGGAAGAAGCGAGCAATACCGCCAGTCCGACAAAGACAATGCCGAACACGAGCATGACGACAGCAACCTTGACGGCGCGCGCGCGCCACTTCGCATAGATGTCTGTCTCCGCCGGGGCCACTTCCATAATCAATGGAAGTCCGGGCAGGTGTTTGAATTGATAGAGGCGGCGGACGCCATCGATCGAGGCCGTGTCCGCAAACGAGCCTTCCGGCTGGGTCATCATTTTCGTGAATGGCCCTGTTCCTCTGAGGTCGCGACCGATCAGTTTGGGATTGTAAGGGCCACGCATGACGAGGAAACCGTCGGTGTGAATGAGCGCCATCGTGCCGTGCGGTCCAAGCTCCAGGCCCGACAGCAGCTGGTGAAAGTATTCGGTGCTGACCGCGCCGATCACGATGCCAAGGAACGATCCATCCGTATCCGTGATGCGTCGGCTGAGCGTGATCACCATGTCGCCATTCAGCATTCCCGATGCGTGCGGAGGACTGACGTAGAGGCCCCAGGCCGGATGATCGCGTTGCACCGTGAAATAGTCCTGCTCGGCCACACTGGCTTTCGGCGGGCGGTCCGTGCGGGAGTCCATCACGATATTGCCGGCCGCGTCGGTCACAAAGATGGCCCCCAGGTACGGCGCACTCGCCGAACGATCAAAGAGCACCTCCCGCCTGAGCGGCACTGGCGCGGCCATCACGTCCGGCCGCTGCACGCCATCGACCACCGCCTGCAGCGACAGGTCATATAACTCGACATTGCGGGCGATGTCCCGCTCGATCACCAGGAGCGTGTTGCGCGACGAATCGGATGCATGTTCCATCGCATCCTGGCGACCGCCAAACAAAATGGCGGCGCAAACGGTCAGCATGGCGATGGCCACGACGATGCCGCTGCCGATCACGATGCGCGGCGAGCTGACCAGGGCAGACAGACGATGTTCGGCATCACCTGCGGACAGCGGGTCCTCTCCGGCAGCTCTTCCCGCCCCGGGGACTGAGCCGAGGACAGCGGCATGAAGCCGTGCCGGAATGCCGGTCAGCAGCTTCAACACCCGCCCCGCACTTTCCGTCATGGCCAGCCCTTCTCCGAGATCAGTGAATCGATTCGACTGGCGCGCGCCCCCAGCGAACAGCCAGCGTAATGCGCCTGAATTGTAATACCATTTGTTCGCCACCAACGTCTGTGGCACGACAGCAGGAGATTAGCAGCCGATACACGCGGTGAATCGGCTAAATAACGCGCTCATTCCGACACAATTCGACACCCCACTGCCGGCCGGATGGTGCGCTGCGGCAATCGTACGAATCTTGACGGCACCCCGAAATGTACCCAGGACATTCAGCCGGCGCGTTTCGGTGCGCTTGCTTTTCTTTTTCTCGCGCAACATGCTGAAAGCAAAACGTAGCGCGTGGTCATTCGTCATCGGGTGCCGATTCAGCCAAGCCGCTCAAACCCAATTCGAGGGTTTTACCTCGCCAGATCCGACCAAGGCCCGCCATGTCGCAGAGAATCGCCCACGATGTATAGGTGATCGGCGCCTCTCCGCTGATCCAGCGTCTGACCTGGCGGCCACCGTGCTCACTCAGCCCGAGCACCCTGGCAAGAGCCCGACCCGACAGGCCGATGCGTCGCACCACCTCCTGAACTTCAGCGCCCCTAGGCCGCTCCCATCCCTCATCCGCCGGAAGCAGACACTCGGCCCGAATGGGTGTATGAATATCAACCGTCATTTTTCTATCGCCTTTTCTCTTAGCCGTACTTCCTGGATCGGACGGATCTTCGCGCCCGGTCGATCGCGTCCGCAGCGACCTTTTCCTCCAGCCGTAATCGATGCGCGCGGAACTCATGTTCCGGCCACCGCGCTTCGCACTCCTCGAGTGCCTTGACTGCCTGATCGCGAGTCATCGGGTGCATATAGCCCGGCCATGGTTCGTACACGTCGTCGCCAGCACTCACCGCCCATATACGCACGGCACGCTGGATGATCCAATCGTCCGTCCAGATTTCGGGCGCCGCCGAAGCTTCGCTGGTATCTGCGCCAACCTCCGGCAGGTTGCGCTCATCAAAGTGTCGCTCCCCGGTCGACATGTCGAGCAGCGTAACGATCGCGTCGCCGAATCGTTCCTGCAGGTCAACCGCATCTCGCCATGCCTCCCCTGGATCGTCGTATTCCGCCGGCGTATCGCCAAACTGCGCGTGCCGGAATCCGACCGCGCGCCACTGGTCAAAACTGAGCACCACATCGACGTAGCGGTTCGCATCGTTATCCCAGAACCTGAACTCGATACATGGTGTTCTCCTGATCCTGACCGATTCATGCTATGTCCGACCTCGATCCAGCCCCCACGGCTTCGCCGCGGAGGGAAACACGCAGCCTGCGGCTGCTTGACGACCCCGGCCACAGCTGCACGACGCCTCACCGGATCGTCCCTCCGCTGCCGCTCCGGGCCGGCGCTCTCCCCACGCCTCCCGCGCGGGTCCCCGTGCGCCTCGATCCGGGCGCGCAGGCGCGCGCGATGCGCTCCCGGCGAATACGAGACCTGGTTTAGCAGGAAGGGGGTTGCCCGGCACAGGTGTCTGCGATCAGGCGTGCTCTCAGTCTAGCTTTGCCTGTGCTGCTTTCTTGACGGCCTCTGCGACGTCGATTCCCTCATCAAAACGAGCCTCGAACCATGAATATCTGTCGTCGCATAGGCCGGCCCGCAGGCCGACAGTGGGGAGCAGGTAGCGCAAATCGCCCATCCACCGATCCAGTTCATGCGCGCGTTTCTCCGCTGCCTGCTCCTCTTCAAGTCTTGCGCGGCATTCGTCGGCCAGCGCCATGAATGCCCGGTCGTTCTCCCCGTTCTTGCGATAGGAGGCCAGCATTTCAAAGACCGCATTTGCATGCTCGCTATCAAGCCCGGTCAGCTTCGATAGTCCGGTTGGATAGCGGCTCCCGTTCCACATCGCGAGCACGAGCTGACGCAGCCATGAGGCAGTGCCGTAGTGGCCAAGCACCTTCTCACGGTGAGTAATGAATGGCGATTCCATAGGTCTTTTCTCCGTTAAACAAGGGCCATCACCAGCCAACGTAGTTCAGCAAAAGCTCCGCGATCAGCTTACGGCGAACAAGATCCAGCCCCGACAGGTCGGCGAAGCCCCTGATGCCCGCTTTCTCCCACAGAGGAACGCTATCGTCCGAGTTGTAGAACGAATACAGCGCGGCAAGGAAAGTGCGCTCGCCGCTGCTGAGAACACCGAAGGCATCGACAATGACCGCGCCATTGGGTGCGAGCGCCCATTTGTCTTTCGCGTTCTCAACGGCCTCACTGGTGCCATCGCCGAAATACACCGGACCGGCGAGCATGACGGCCTGTTTCCATGCCTCAAAAAACCGCGCAGCCGCGACAGTAAAATGGGCGTCGCTTTCCTCCTGCTCGCGGCGAAACTGTTCGAGCACTTCGGGGGGGAACTTCGATTTGTCGGTCATAGCGGCAATTCCTGTTGATAAAGGGCAGTGGTCACAGCTCCCACCTGCTCGGCAGACAGCGAAGACACGTCGATGGCCGTTGCGTGTGTGTAGATCATCCCGCCATAGATATCGGCAAGGTGACGCGCTTTCGGGCACAGCGCCGCGTCTTCTCCTGACGCCTGGCGGTCGCGCCATACGTTGATCGCCTGTTCAATCTCGGCAATTGTAAAGGTTGGCATGTCAGACTCCGAAGCCCGCGAGTGTGCACGCGGGCGGTTCAGGGTTCAGGTTAGCGGGCGAACAGCACTTCGTAGAGTCCGCGCCGGTCGATCGACATTTTGGCATCCGGCAACTTCGCCACACCGCAGATGAAGTCGAACGGGCCGCTGTACGGCAGCATTTCAAGAATCGTCTGATTGCCGAACCATGTGCGCAGCACGTCGCCGCGCTTCAGTTCGCAACCCTGTTTCAGTTCTGTCGTCATCCGGCACGCTCGCGAGTGTGGCGGACCGCTTCATGAACCGCTACCAGAGGCGCGCGGGGTGGTACGCGGTCAAACTCCGAAAGCGCGGCACGCGCGATCGCGCGAAGCTCTTCGCGGTGCATGTCGATCGCATGACCGTCCCGGTCGAGCATGTTGGCGATGCGGTGCAGCGCGTCGGCGGTCTTCGCCGCCGCATCCGCCGACAGCGCCATACGGAACAGTTCAGCACGCACGACTTCACGGTCCCCGTACTGGTAGACGGCCAGCAAAGGCAGAAGTGCGGTCAGCCAGGTTGGGCGGCGTTGTCAACTTGCCGAGCGTGAGACGGCACGACGGCGGGCGTGACAACTATCAGAAAGAGGTCGACGGATTTTG
>NZ_JBYSWU010000109.1:0-5762 GCF_058781505.1 Paraburkholderia sp. FW306-2-2C-D06C
GTTCGGCGAGCGGTTCACCGCCGCCATCAGCTGAGATTTTTAACCGACCTCAGCACACAAAATTCCTGACACCTCCGGCCAACGTTGGGTGCGCAAGAAGAGTCTCATGGGGCTGCGGGATAAAATCCGGGCTCTGACCAGGCGTAACAGGGGCGATTCGATCGAGAGCGTCATTGCGTCGATCAACCCGACCCTGCGTGGCTGGTTTGGCTATTTCCAGCACGCTCACCGCTACACCTTCTCGTCCGTCGATGGCTTTGTTCGTCGCCGTCTGCGAGCTATCTTGCGCCGACAGCTTCATCGTCCGGGGCAGGGTCACTGCTTGCGCGATCATACTCGCTGGCCAAACGCCTTCTTCGCTAATCTTGGGCTGTTCACGATGTCCGAGGCCCTTCGATTGGCGCGCCAATCCCGATGTGGAAACAACTGACTGGAGAGCCCGTCGCGGGAAAACTGCACACCGGGTTCGGAGGGAGGGGACGGCGATCGCCGTTTCCTACCCCTATCCTTTGGCCGGTTTGTGACATCTGCGCTCGGCGTGTGTCGCAGGCGTTGTTACACCGCTCGCGACGTGCGGGGCGTACCTGTTGGCAGCACTGGAAGGCGCAGTGCCAAAACAAACGGAAGTCCGGTTGCTCTCCGCGCGGCTCGTTCCCGCTGCCGATCAGCCGAGCCCGCCCGCCTGGCCGCTCGCCTTGTCGGTCAGCGCGACGGTCTCGAAATAGCTGATTTTCGGCTCCGTGCCGTATCGAACGCGGATTCCGGCGAGCCATTCCCCGGAATAGAAGCGCTCGGCCGCCTCCTGGCTTTCCCACATATAGACGCCGCCTGCGACCTTGCCATCGGCGGAACAGATGAACTGTTTGCGCAGAAAGCCCGGAATCTTGAGGAAATCCGGGGCGATCTTCGTGAAGTGGGCGCGGCACTCCTCGAGGCCTACGTCCGGCGGCAGGTCATAGAGGACGATGGCGGTGATCATGGACATCTCCTTGGGTGTCGGCGGGTCGCTGATTTTCTGGGAGCTCAGGCGTTCACGTACGCGTGTCCTAGACAGGGTTCCGGGTCGGTCGGGCTTCCTGGAGGTTCTACTCGACCACCGGGGTCGGCAGGCCGGCGGCTAGTTCATGGCTGGGAACCCATTGAACGAAAAGGCACGACTGTCGACTCCACGCGGGGACTTCACATTCGTGAATACCACTACCGGCATCGCCATGCAGGGTGCTGTGCGGGATCTGGCTAAGCGCGTACTCGGCAGGGAACCCGCGGACAACCGCTCGCGCCCGGCCAGATGGTCGACGCGCGCCGGGGCGATGGGTCGGGGCGGACGAGTAACTTGACAATACTACCCGTCGCGCGTGTGAAGCTGCGTCCCAACTAGCGCGGTGCATAGCCGCTCGTCACCGAGTTGATCAGCAGGCCGTCAACATAGACGGAAACGGGCTCGCCATCGGGCGACATCAGCAAGTTGCCGGTATTGTGCTGGCCCGGCAGTTTCATCATGCCACCATGGACGGCGGCCATGTCGTGATGATCGAGTTCGACGGCGACGGGAAGGTCGGTGATCGCGAGTGTGTTCATGGCGTGCTCCTGATCAATGTGAGGTTTCGTGTCGAATGGGCGTTGCAACACGTGCGTCCATCGATGCATAGGCCGTGCCAAAGCTTGCAGCGATCTGCGCGACACGCGGCCGGGCCCGACAGAACAAGGGGAACGACTGTATCAAGTCTGTGTGCGCGATCGATCACAGCTGCCGTAGCCCGCGTAGTTGATGGATTTATGCCGACAGGGCGCGGCCGACCGTCGCGGCGCTACCGACAGCCCGAGCAGGACATCCAGCGTGTCCCATCACAACAATTGATCGCCGTGACCGGGTGCCTGCCTGGTCCTGGGTCACGGTTTGAACGAGTGGACCCGACCTGCTGCCATACGCAACGGTCCGTCGACCCTTGGCGGCCGTTCAGTTTCAGCCATCTGCAATGTCTGCTATTCGGCTTGGAACGGACGGAAACGCCGGCGCGAAAGCTATGCCTCGGCTATTGCTAGCCGGCCAGCCGGGGAAAAAGCCAGGATCGGTGCGCTTGAGATATTACCCTAACGCAGCCAGGTGCACATGACCTTCAGGCGTATTACTCGCAAGCAACGCTTCCGCTTCCACCAGAAATTTCGGTCCCCGCTTGATTGCTGACTGCTTTGAATGCTCCGCTTTCGGCTGAGTTGGCATACCCGTCGAAATCTCTTCATCCGTCGTCGATAGTGCCCATTCGAAAAATTGATCGCTAGTAATGCGAACCGCTTCCCGAGTCTTCGATTCGCCAACAATACACACACCGTCGCTCCGCGCTTTCTTAGCTTCCGACAGAGATAGCAAAGTCGGAGTCGCTGGTTACGAAACAAAATTTGTAAGCCCGATGGTCAAACAATGCTTCGAGAGCATCCAGCGCCAATGCAATGTCTGCGGTGTTCATACCGGCAGCGTACTGATATTGAGGACAGGGTGTAAAAGCGGTGTAAAAGCCTGCCGAACCATTGCTCCCTGCAACGTTTTGCCGAGCGTGCTGTGATTACCATAGCCACGACGGAGAACAACGCGACCAAACTGCGCAACGACTCGTAGTGCCTATTCCAGAATCTCAGGGCTAGTGTACAAGTCCGGCGACGCGAGATTCAGCTGGAAGGACTGGCGCGCTCATCTATCGACCATCATCTTCTTACAGAATGCCAGCATGATAACGGCATTGTCGGACCGGCTTGAAGAGTTCGACGGGCGTATAAAAAGGCTCCATCCAAGAAAACCACCAGCTGCTCCTGGCCGAACTTGGAAGTTCATCGCCGGCCAGCAAACTGGGATGCGTACGTCACGCTTTGAGCTACCGCCTGGGTTTGTCCAGGCGCTCGGAGCACACTTCACAAATAGTGGCGCAGTTGCTGCCGCAATGGCGGCCAATGCTACGCATTGGTCTTTATCCGCCTTCACAAAGTGCGTTCACTACGTTCGGTCACTCTTACCTGTTTTGAGTGTGTTCTAGCACACATACCTACCGGTTTTCCTATTTCGCTTTTCGTATCGCGTCATATGCTAAACGAAAAAAAACGACCGACAAATTTCGGCAACGGCAATAACTACGTGGTAACTATGCGCGGCCGCGCGGGCGGCGCCTGTCGTTGTCTCCTTTCTTACCTTCCCGGCCACCCAAGTACGGTGGCGTGCCCACCTTTTGTCGGTGGGAGCGCAATTCTTTTCGGGGGTGCGGCACTTTTCACGGGTTCGCAGTGTGACGGTAACGCCAGCAAGACGAACGTAACGACGGGAGGCCTTGAAGATGCGGTGACACATGCTGGAGCCAGGTTGCACAACCCTTTCGATAAGTTCGATGCCCACTCTAGCGGCACATTCAAGAACGCTTCACGTTGGCGGGCGCGCATCCCGATGTTGTTGAGCGACGGCAGCGAATAGACGGTGTTGCTAATCACCTGAGAGACGATACACAGACAGCCGATGAATCCGACAAATTGATAAAGGAATACTACATATATTTAGTTAGGATCGCAATACATAAAACCGACCCCTATAGCACGCACATATCGCGGTGAGCGACTCATCATTTTTTGCCGGCCAGCCCGGCAGCGGAAGACTTCCATGATCAAAAGACGCCAATTTCTTGGCTGCCTGACGGCGCTCGGCGGCAGCTATGTTCTCAGCGGTTGCGGGGGCAGCGGTTCCGACCTGGGCGCTGACACCACCGCCGTTGCCAAAAAGACGAAGGCGAGCGCGTCTCCCAACGGCACGACGGTCCCGCCCGCGGCGTCCATTGTCGACAGTGCCGGCAATGTGTGGACGCTCTCGAACGGGTATATCTACAAGAACGGGGCAAAGGACCAGTACTCGTACAACGTCACTATGCTGCTGTGGTACAACGGCAGCGTCTACCAGGAAAACACGAGCGGAGATTTCTATCAGTGGACAGGGTCGACGTGGGTACAGTGTCGCGATCCGCGCCTTGGGGGCACTTCGGCAGACGGCACGGCGATTCCGCCTGCCTCCTACATCATCGACAAGTCCAACAACATCTGGACGGTTTCGAATGGCTATATCTACAAGAACAGCGTCAAGGATCCATATTCCTACAACGTGAGCCTGCTGTTGTGGTATGGCGGCATGATCTATCAATCGGGAACGGGCGGGCAGTTCTATGTCTTGACCTGGGCCGGCAATTGGTTACCGTGTGCGGACCCGCGTATCGCCGCGGCGGCGACGCCGGGTGCATTCTACGGCATGAACGGGCACTACGACTATCCGTTTACGCCCGCTCAGGTCGTCGGCGCGCTGCGTGCGCTCGGGTGCACGACGTATCGCCTCGGTTGCATCAACACGCCGGCCCAGCTGAACCCGGTGGTAACCATGGCAAGCGCTTTCCAGTCCGCAGGACTGACGCTTTTCACCCTCGTCAATTACGGGCTCTACGACGCGAACGGCATACTGTACACGAGTGAAACGGCGGGGTACAACGCTGCGTTTGCAGGGGCTGCGGCAATTGCAAGGGCCCTGGCGCCGTATGGCATCACAATGTACGAATGTGGCAATGAACTGACGCGCGACCCGGCGATAATCGTGAATTCGGCAACGGCTGGAACAGGGCGCGCTGACTTCAACAACACGAACTGGCCGATCATGCGCGGCGTCATGCGCGGCATGATCGATGGTGTCAAGTCCGTGCAGCCGAACGCCAAGTGCGGCATCAACTTCTGCGTGGCAGATGTCGCTGCTTCCGACATGCTGTGGGATGGCCTGCAGCCGGATGGAACAGGTGGTTACCCTCAGGTGCGCTGGGACATCACGACGTGGCACAACTATCAAGTTTACGGCGATATCTTCGACGTGGGCACAGATGGCGCCGGTCCAGGCTTCAACCTGCCGGTCTACTGCAAGGCGCGCTATGGCGTGCCGTTCATGATCACCGAATGGAACGCCAACCCCGAAGATACCGAAACATTCCGCGCGAGCTACGTCACACAGCAACTCGGCGAATTTTATGCGGCGCGCAAGACGGATGCGATTCAGTCGGCGATGTATTACGAGTTGGACAGCGGTGACGACACGTATGGTATCCTAACGAACAACCTGGTACCGATCCAGCCGACCTACGGCGCGTTCCAGAGCTTCGTCGCGGCGAATCCCGACACCTGACGGTGCCGCCCGGTAAGCCTGGGCAAATCATTTGTCTGGCAGACACATCAGAACTTTTAGCAATAGCCCGGCACGTTGATCGGGTATCGCTTGCGATCAACAGCCGGACCGCGCGCCTCCAACCCGGTGGCCAGCCACTCCATGACCCTTTCGATTGCGTGTTCGTGCGCCTGATACACCATGCGCAGCGCGTGATGATTGGCCAGGGCTTCGTAATGCTCAGAGTTGGCCAGAAAGAAAAAATCGCGACGCGATGCGGGGCCCCGCTGCCACGTCAACGCGAACAGTTCTGCCATTTCGCTGGCCTGTACGAACGGGATCTGATCCTTTTCCTCGATACCGTCGTCGTCGCCAGATTTGGGGGCGGGGATCGCTTGTTACGGAGGCTTGGCTATGTGCCTGTTTCAACGCTCAACCGTCAGGTGTCAAACGACACAAAGTTGTCCGAGAAATGACACAAAGTCGTCTAAATAGCAAATTCGAGAGCGCAAGATCTGGAGAAATCGTTATTAATCAAATGGTTGCCGTAAAATTGACGTAAAGTCGTCCTGTTTGGTTGATAGGTGGGCTGCGGAAT
>NZ_JBYSWU010000010.1:0-173485 GCF_058781505.1 Paraburkholderia sp. FW306-2-2C-D06C
ACCGCCGGTGCCACGCCGGCACCACAGCGAGCATCCCGTCGCCGCAACGGCCTGCGGGTTTGCACTGCATGATGGCCATAGTGAAAGCCTTATTTTGTTCTACGCTATAGACGCGACCTCCCGCATTACGGCTATTGAAAGGGGCCTCTGAATCTGCTGCGTTCGCGGAAGGTTCTCCCCGCAGTGCAGGCCAATGAGCAGAGTCCCATAAGCAGTCCAATGAGCCGGCGGCCGATCGTCAATCAACCATTCGTCTGACTACAACCCAGGTAGCCGGGCGCCGCCGCTTCGACAGCCGCGGCGGTACCTTGGCGCACCCGTTCCATGGAGATGAAGATGTCGATTCGATTAGGAGAAGAAGCTCCCGATTTCACCGCCGAAACTACCGAGGGGACGATCCATTTTCATGAGTGGATTGGCAACCAGTGGGTGATCCTGTTCTCGCATCCGAAGGACTTCACGCCCGTTTGCACCACTGAGCTGGGATACATGGCGGGGCTCAAGCCGGAGTTCGACAAGCGCAACACGAAAATCATCGGACTCAGTGTGGACCCCGTCAGCGACCACCAGAAGTGGGTGAAGGACATCGAAGAAACGCAGGGACATGCCATCAACTACCCGTTGATCGGCGACGCGGATCTGAGCGTCGCGAAGCTCTACGACATGATTCACCCGAACGCGAGCGGCGGCCCGCGCACCGCCGTGGACAACGCGACGGTACGCTCAGTTTTCCTCATCGGACCCGACAAGAAGGTCAAGGCTATGCTCGTGTATCCGATGAGCGCGGGCCGTAATTTCGACGAGGTGCTGCGCCTGCTCGATTCACTGCAACTGAACGCAAAACACACGGTGGCGACGCCGGTGAACTGGAAACCGGGTGACGACGTCATCATTCCGACATCCGTCTCGGACGATGACGCGAAGAAGAAATATCCGCAGGGATTCAAAACCTTGAAGCCGTATCTGCGGTACGTGCAGCAACCGATGTAACGGGGGCGGCTGAAACCGCGCGGCGAGTGCCGGCCAATCCGGGCCGGCGCCCGCCGTGAATCCTGCGGTTTGCAGGGCGGTTCGGCGGCGCTGGTTCTGCCGCCATTCTCATGGGCCCGTAAGCGTGGGCGACGGAGCGCAATCGTGCTGATCTTCCGGCAATTGTTCGACCAGCAGTCGTCCACCTACACCTATCTTCTTGCCGATAGCGCAACCGCGGAAGCCGTGCTGATCGATCCGGTATTCGAGCAGGTACGCCGCGATACGGCACTGATCGACGAGCTGCAATTGCACCTGCTTTATACAATCGACACCCACGTTCACGCCGATCACGTGACCGGCGCGTGGCTGCACAAGCAGCGCACGGGCAGCCGGATTGCGATATCGGCCGCGAGCGGCGCCGAGGGCGCGGACCGCTACCTGAGCCATGGCGACAGATGCGGATTCGGCGCACGGTATCTGACGGTGCGTGCCACGCCTGGTCATACGAATGGCTGCATCAGCCTCGTGCTCGACGACGAGAGCATGGCGTTGACCGGCGATTGCCTGTTGATTCGCGGAACCGGCCGGACGGATTTCCAGCACGGCGATGCGCGCGCGCTGTTCCGGGCTGTCCACGAGCAGATTTTCACGCTGCCCGACACGTGCCTGCTCTACCCGGCCCACGACTATCGCGGTCTGACCGTCACGAGCGTGGGCGAGGAGCGGCGCTTCAATCCGCGCCTGGGCGGTGCGCTCTGCGAGGACGACTTCGCTGTCTACATGACGAATCTGGGTCTGCCGCATCCCAGGCAGATCGACGTTGCGGTGCCGGCGAACCTGAAATGCGGAGTCGCCGCGGGCGATCCCACGCAAATGGCCGAGCCCGGTTGGGCGCCGCTGACCTACACCTTTGCGGGCATCTGGGAAATCGATCCGCAATGGCTCGAGGACAATCCCGGTTCAGTCCAGATCGTCGATGTGCGCGAGCCTGCCGAGTTCGACGGGCCGCTAGGGCGCATTCCTGATGCCCGGCTCATTTCACTTGGCGAGCTGGCGGCACGCGCCAGCGAACTCGCGCGGGAGCGCCCGATCGTGACGGTCTGCCGGGCCGGCGGACGGTCGGCGCAAGCCACGGCGATCCTGCGGCAGGCAGGATTCGAAGCCGTCGCCAATCTCGCCGGCGGCATGCTTCGCTGGCGCGCGGAAGGCCGCGCCGTCGAGAACGGCAGCATGTAGCCGTCCTTCGCCATAGCGGTTTGGCGGTTGAATGGCTTAGCGGTTCAATGGTCTGGCGGGATCAAATCGTCCCGAACAGCGCTCGCGGACGGTCCTTGAGCGTTCCCGTCAACAGCCGTAGCGCGCTCACCAGTTGATCGCGGCTCGTCGCGCACGCGAGGTTGATCCGCACGCCGTGTTCGATTTCGGAACGGTCGACGGCAAACGCCGACGACGGCATCACCACCACGCCGCGCGCCTTCGCATTCGCAGCGAAATCATCCGCACGCCACGGCGGCGGCAACTTGAGCCACACGAACATGCACGCCGGATCGGTTTGCAGCAGCTCCTGCGGCAGCAGCTCGCGCGCGAGATCCTGGCGCGCGCGAATTTCGGCGAGCTGCGCGTCCATGATATGGCGCGCAGTGCCGTCCTCGATCCAGATCGACGCGATCAGCATGGACATCGGCGCGGGCATCCATGCGGTGGTGCGCACCGCTTCCGCGCAGAGAGCGGAACTGTCCGGCGGACTGAGCAGATAGCCGAGCCGCAGTCCAGGCGCGAGGATCTTCGAGGTGGCGCCGATATGGAACGTCAGTTCCGGACAAAGACTCGCGATCGTCGGCAACCGCTGCGACACCAGCGGTCCATAGACGTCGTCCTCGATGATCGCCACGCCGTGCCGTCGGGCAATGTCGAGGAGCGCCATGCGGCGCTCGAGACTCATCGTCGTGACAGTCGGGTTCTGCAGATTCGGCACCGTGAAGATGGCCTTTACCGGCATACGCCGGCAGGCGGCTTCGACTGCGTCGGTCAACAAGCCATCGCGGTCGCTCGGAATGCCGACGATTTCGAACTGGAAAACCGGCGCGAGCGCTTTCAGGCCGTAGTAGGTGAGTTGATCGGCGAGGATCACGCCGTCCGTACCGATCAGGCTGTTCAGCACGGCATACAGGCCGTGCTGCGCGCCGCTTGTCACGACCACGTGATCGGGCGTCGGCGCAAAGCCTGGCGCGGCGATCCAGCGAGCGCCGGCGGCGCGCGCCCATGCCGGCCCTTGTGGCGGCTGGTATTCCTGCAGTTGCGGGTAGCGCGGATCCTGCGGCAAGTCCGCGAGCGTGCGCGCGAGGCAGGTGAGAAATTCGCCGGTGGCCGGCCGGTTGACGGTCAGATCGATCGCCGCGTTGTTTGCCGCCTGCGCGGGCTCGACGCTCGGCATCGCGCCGCCGGTGACGAGCGAGCCGCGCCGTTTGCTGCCGATCACCAGCCCGCGCAACTGCAATTCCTTGTACGCGCGCGACACCGTCGACACGTTGATGCCCAGCTCAGTCGCGAGTTGCCGCTGTGGCGGCAGACGGCTGCCGGGCGGATAAACGCCGCTGCGAATCTCGTGCTCGATCGAACTGGACACCTCGACATACGTGGAGCGCTTCGCCCGCGCCGGCGCACCGTTGGCGCGCTGCGCCGCGTCTTTGCCAGAAGCCATGAGTCAGATGTCTCCATACAAAATCGTCTTTGTCCGCAGTTTTGCGGATGTGTGCCGATTCTATACCACACAAGCCCGACTGCAAGCCTCAGTCGATGGGGTTCCCGGCAGGTGGCTGCCGCACCGCGACACGCCGCAAGGAGTGCGCCAATCACCATCCAGGGAAAATGCCAGGACCACACAAGGCTCGTTTTAATTGCACACAAAAAAATATTGTGTGATTCTAGATGCCAGAGTTTGTCCGGTTAGGGTGCTTTGAGGCATCGCCGGGCGGTGTCCTGGAACTGTCAGCTGGAGTTTTCCCATGAGCTTTGCGCCGTTCGCCGTACCCGAGGCCGCCCCGAACCCCGGCGCCGCCACCGGATATCTGTCGCGGATCGGCGCACCAGCGTTGGAAGGGCGCAAGTAATGCCGGATATCGCCATCGTCGGAGCGGGATTCATCGGCCTCGCGAGCGCCGCGGCGCTGATGCGCGACGGTCATCACGTCACGCTGTTCGATCCGTCCGGCGTGGGGCAGGGCGCGTCGTTCGGCAATGCCGGGACGTTCGCGCACTACGCGTGCATCCCGGTCAACAACCCGTCCGTGTTCCGCGATTTGCCGCGCTTCCTGTTGTCGAAGAACAGTCCGTTCAGGCTGCGTTGGCAGTATTTGCCGCATCTGGCGCCGTGGCTCGTGCGCTTCATGGTGAGTTCGCTGCCGCGCCGCTATGAAGCGAGCGCCGGCGCACTCGCCGCATTGCTCGCTCACGCGCAGGACGGTTACGCGCCGCTGCTGGCGGATCCGGAACTCGCGCGTTTCGTCCGGCCGCGCGAGTGTCTTTATCTGTATTCGAATGCGGCTTCGTTCGACGCCGCGCGTGCCGCACTCGATCTGCGCCGCAAGCTCGGCGTGGCGTTCGACGTGCTTGCCGGCGCGGACATCCGCGGGCTCGAACCGTCGCTGGCGCCTATTTTCGAGCGCGGCGTGCTGTTCAGCGACAGCTGGCATTTTTCCGATCCGCGGGGCTTTTTGCAGGCGCTTTATGAGCGGCTTGCCGCGCAAGGGCTGGCGTTGCATCACTCGGCGGTCAGCGTCGTGCAGCCGTCGGCCGATGGCGTGAGTCTGATGGTCAACGGCGCCGCGCGGCCTTTCAGCCACGTCGTGATCGCGACCGGCGCGCGCTCCGCGCAGTTCGCCAAACAATGCGGCGATGTGGTGCCGCTCGATACCGAGCGCGGTTATCACGTGCGCTATAGAGGCGCGCAGCAGCTGATTTCACGGCCGGTCGGCTGGGCCGAGCGCGGCTTTTACATGACGCCGATGAGCGACGGCATTCGTGTCGCGGGCACGGTCGAACTCGGCGGCTTCAGCGACACGCGTAATCGCTCGCTGCTCGACCTGCTGACGTTCTCGTCGAAGCGCGCGTTGCCCGCGCTCGATACGCCCGACAGCAGTTGGCTTGGTTTTCGCCCGACCTTGCCGGACGGCTTGCCGGTGCTCGGACGTTCGCGTGCAAGCGAACGTGTGATCTACGCATTCGGCCACCAGCATCTTGGGTTGACGCTGGCCGGCGTGAGCGGGCGTATCGTCGCCGATCTGATCGCGCAGCGCGAGCCTCCACTCGATCTCGCGCCGTACGCGGCCACACGTTTCTAGATTTCGCGGAGGGTTTCGCAGCACAGGTTCAAGTTTCACCGTAGGCATCGCAGGACGGTTTCGACGCGTCGCGCATCGAACCGGTCGATCGACACAACGCGCGACGTGACATCTCGCAAGGAGCGCATCATGAATCGCCGCTATTGGCTTTTGACTCTGGCCGTCTGCGCACTCGGCACGCACGTGCCGATTTCGTGGGCTGCCGATCCGGAAGTCGTCAAGATTGGTTTTGTCGGACCGTTGACCGGCCCGGTTGCCCGGGTCGGCAAGGATTTGCAGTACGGCGCGCAACTGGCGCTCGATGAAGAGAACGCCAGGCATCCCACGATCGGCGCCAAGCCGGTCAAGTTCGTGCTCGACGTTCAGGATGACCAGGCGGATCCGCGCGTGGCGATTCAGGTCGCGCAGAAACTGGTGGATGACGGCGTGGTCGGCGTGATCGGCCACTACAACTCGGGGTGCAGCATTCCAGCCTCGACGGTCTACCATCAGGCGAACGTCGCGATGATTACGCCGGGTTCGACCAATCCGCAGCTGACGAAGCAGGGTTACAAGAACGTGTTTCGCACGATGGGGCACGACGGCATCGGCGGCGTGGTGGCGGGGCACTTCGTGGTCGAGCAGATGAAGGCGAAGCGCATCGGCATCATCGACGATCGCACGGCATTCGGGCAAGGACTCGCGGACGCGTTCGAAAAAGGCGCGAAAGAAGCGAATGGCAACATCGTGGACCGTGAATTCACCAACGACAAAGCCGTCGATTTCCGCGCGATCCTGACGACGCTCAAGAGCAAGAACGTCGATCTGATTTTCTTCGGCGGCCTGGATGAACAGGGCGCGATGCTCGTCAAGCAGATGCGCTCGCTCGGCATGCCCGCCCAGTTGTTCGGCGCGGGTGCGTTGAAGAGCAATGCTTTCCTGCAGATTTCCGGCACGGCGGGAGACGGTACGCAGGATCTGGAGCCGGGTCCGGCGCTGGACAAGCTGCCGGCCGCGCAGGAGTTCGGCAAGCGTTACAAGGCGCGCTTCAATCAGGATGTCGAACTGTACGCGCCGTTTGCGTATGACGCCGCGCTGGCGATGATCAAGGCGATTCACGGCGCCGATTCGCTCGACCGCGCGAAGATCGTCGATAACCTGTCGAAAGTCAGCGTGACGGGCGTGACGGGCAAGATCACGTTCGATCCGTACGGCGACCTGATCAAGCCGCCTTACACACTGTTCCAGGTCCAGCAGGGACAATGGAAGAGCGTGAAGACGGTGGGCGGCAGCGGGGTGTAGTGTTGCGCGTGTTAAACCGTGCGGCGCCCCTCGATCGGATAGCCGGGATCGGTATAGCCCAGCGTCGATGCGTGGCCCGGTGCGACGAGGCTGTCGACCAGCTTCTCGTCGTCCGGTCCGAGCTGCAGCTTCAGCGCGTCGACGTAGCTGTCCCAGTGCGCTTCAGTACGTGGACCCGCGATGGTGCTGCTGACCAGCCGGTTCTTCAGTACCCATGTGAGAGCGAAGGCAATTGAAGTCGTACCGCGCTTCGCTGCATGCTCGGCGATCGTTTGCGCGATCTTGAGCGATTCCGGCCGCCACTCGGTCTGCTGGATCCGCTTGTCGCCGCGGCCCGCGCGCGAGTCGGCGGGTGGCGGCGCATCCACGGCGTATTTGCCGCTGAGCACGCCACGCGCCAGCGGGCTGTACGACACGACGCCCAGGCCGTAGTGGTGCGCCGCCGGCAGTTGCTCGACTTCCGCCGTGCGATCGACGAGGTTATAGAGCGGCTCGCTGGCGACCGGCCGGCCGATGCCAAGCTGATCGGCGAGACGCGCGATTTCCGCAATGCGCCAGCCGCGGAAATTGGACACGCCGAAGTAACGGATCTTGCCCTGACGGATCAGATCGCCGATCGCGCGCACGCCTTCTTCCAGCGGCGCGTCGGTGAGCGCCCGGTGGAAGTACAGAATGTCGATGTAGTCGGTGCCGAGCCGCTTCAGGCTCGCTTCCACCGACTGGATGATCCACTTGCGCGACTGACCCTGCTCGTTCGGACCTTGAGCGGTCGGAAAGCCGAACTTCGTCGCGACGACCCAGTTGTCGCGCCGATCCGCAATGGCGCGCCCCACGATCTCTTCCGAACGCCCTGCGTGATAGACGTCGGCTGTGTCGATGAAATTGACGCCTTGATCGTACGCTTTGTCGATGATGCGTTTCGAGGTTGCCTCGTCGGTCTCACCGCCGAACATCATCGCGCCCAGACACAAGGGCGAGACCTTGAGGGCGCTGCGGCCCAAATATCGATAATCCATCACGCGTACTCCGTTCAGGCTGCGCCTGAGATTGAAATTGCCCCAAAAGTCGATCCGGCTCGTCGAGCCTCGCGGTCCTCGAGGACGCACCTGGCGTCAGACCATTGACGGCGCCCCGCGGGCGCTATTCGCCCTTTATCGGTTCGATTGTCCAAGCCGCAAATTTACCGGCCGCGAAGACACGTGACTAGACGGCGGAATCGGCAAACCCACATGAGCGAGATTCATGAATGACGCATGAAAACCTGAACGACGTCTTGACAGCGGAAAATCATCGCCTATAGTTCGCCACATGGTGAAGTTTCCAGTCAGTCAACTCGATCGTACTTTTTCCGCCCTTGTGGACCCCACACGCAGGGCGATTCTCGCGCGTCTCGAGCGGGAGCCCGGCTTGTCGATCACGGAGATCGCCCGTCCGCTGCCGCTCAAGCTCCCCGGTGTCATGAAGCACCTCGATGTGCTGAGCGACGCGGGCCTGGTGTCGCGCACCAAGCGTGGACGAACTGTTTCGGTGGAATTGATCGCGGGCCCGATGGAAGAGGCGATGGCCTGGCTGAAGCGCTACGAGCGGTTCTGGTCCGCCAGCCTCGATCGACTCGCCGGCTTTGTTGAGGAGGATGAGGAATGATCAAGGAGCAGCCGAGCCTGACCATTGTCCGGCGCATCAAGGCGTCGCCGGCGAAGGTCTACGCAGCATGGACCCAGCCCGAACTGATGGCGCGGTGGTGGGGGCCTGACGGCGGACCGGTGTTGAGCGCCGAAGCCGACCCGCGCGTCGGTGGCCGCTTCCGCGTCGTGTTTCAGACGCTGGACGGCGAAACGCACGATTGCCGCGGGGAATACAGGGAAGTCGAAGCGGACCGCAAGCTCGTCTTCACGTGGGAGTGGGTCACCATGCCCGAACGCCGGTCCCTCGTGACGATCCGGCTGCGTCCTGTCGCGGAAGGCACCGAGCTCGACTTTACCCATGCCCAGTTCTTCGACGAAGTCGCGCGCGACAACCACTACGTCGGCTGGAACGGCGCGTTCGACAAGCTCGAAGCGCTCTTCGCCTGACTGGAAGAGACCGGTGCTGCAAGCGCGTCCCATGCGGTGCTTCGGGAGGCCGCAAGACATGATCGTCAAATCAGATGCAACTCATGCAGAGGTCGATGATGAAGCTCTATTACGCTGAAACCCTGGCTCCCCGGAAAGCATGCGCTGTCGCCAAGTATCTCGGCGTGCCGATGGAGTATGTCTTTGTCGACCTGCGGAAAGGCGAACAGAACGCGCCTGGCTATCTGGCGATCAACCCGAACGGCAAGGTCCCCTGTCTGGTTGACGGCGACAGGCGCATCTGGGAGGCCGACGCCATCATCTGCCATCTGGCGCAACGCACGGGTTCAGGTCTCTGGCCGGAGGGCGCACGCCAGATCGATGTCGTGCGTTGGCTCAGTTGGAACAGCCAGCATTTTTATCGGCATGGCGGGTCGCTTTACTTCGAATACCTTATCAAGCCGCAGATCGGACTCGGCGACCCTGATCCGTCAGCGGTAGCTCAAGCGCAGGGCATGTTTCGCAAGTTTGCCGGTGTGCTCGATCAGCATCTCAAGGGCCGCAAGTGGCTTGTCGGCGATGACCTCACGGTTGCCGACTTTTCCGTCGCAGTGACGCTTCCCTACGCGAAACGGGCGGCGATGCCTCTGGACGAGTTTCCGGAGGTCCAGCGCTGGCATGATCAGCTCAACGCAATCGACGCATGGCGGGAGCCGTTTCCGGCGAGAACGGCGGTAAGCGCGTGAGTTTCTGCCGGGCTGCTCCTAACTCCGCCCACACTTCGGAAAGGATTGAAACATGGAAACGCACAGCGTTGTGTCGCCTGATGAATGGATCAAGGCGCGGGTCGCATTCCTCGCCAGGGAAAAGGAACTGACGCATCGCAGGGACGCGCTCGCCGCCGAGCGGCGCGAGCTGCCCTGGATGAAAATTGAAAAGGAGTATGTATTCGACGCGCCAGATGGGCAGGTTACGCTGTCGGACCTGTTCGACGGACGCAGCCAGCTCTTCATCAAGCACTTCATGATGGGACCAGGCGTCGAGCATCAGTGCGTGGGGTGTTCGCTCGAGGTGGATCATATCGATCCGCTGCTGCCGCACCTCGAGAACCATGACGTGAGCTATGTCGCCGTCGCGCGGGCGCCGATTGCCGAAATAGAGGCGGTGCGCCAGCGTATGGGATGGCGCTTCCGGTGGGTGTCTTCCTCGCGCAGCGACTTCAACTACGATTTCCATGTTTCTTTTACGGCCGAGCAGATCGCTTCAGGCAAAGCGCTCTATAACTTTCAGCCGGCGCCGGACTGGGCCGCGGGACTGCAGGATCTCTCGGGCGACAGCGTTTTCTTCAGGAACGCATCTGGCGAGATCTTCCTGACCTATTCGACATTTGGCCGTGGCGGCGAGCAGTTCCTTGGGATTTACGGGCTACTGGACGTGTTGCCGAAGGGCCGCAACGAGAACGGTCCGGCTCACTCTTTGTGCGACTGGGCCCGGCCGCACAACATGTATGGCCAGGGTGGAGTCGTCGAAGTCAACGGCCGCTATCATGCTCCGGCATGCGCTTGCGGCGCTCATACATAGACTGAGCGATGTGCTGCGCGATTGTTGCGCTTGCAATGACCTTGCTGGCCGGCTGGCGAACCCGATTCAGGACGTTTCTGGTTCGCGGCGCACGGCTGCGCCGGATAGCGATCGCATTCATCGCGGTTGGCCAATGTTTCCGCGCAATCGCGCTCCGTGGCGTCTCAACCCCGTGGCGAGGACGGAGCACCTGCCGGATCGCCCCGAAGGAGCATGGCGTTGCCTACACCATCGGGCGCACGCCGAACAACCATCCGTGCAGTACGAATGCAAACAACGCCCATGCGATAAGTCCGGAGACGATAACGATGCCGTCGCGCGCCACGTTGGCCGGCGGATAGGTTGTTCCCGCGAGCAGGTCGCGTCGCCGCGAGGCGATGAAATCGACGATTGCCCACAGCAGGAATGCGCCGAACAGCACGATTGCCGACAGCGTGCCGGTCGCCAGCAAATGCGCGAAGGCCCACAGCAGCACGCCCAGAACCATTGGATGACCGAGCAGTGTCTTGAAGTGATTGTTCGGGACATGCGCGGCAGGCAACAGGATGAACGCGATGGCGACCAACGGTAGCGCCACGTGCCGCGCCCACGTCGGCGGAATCCATACGGACACGGGATGCGCGCGCGCCAGTCCGTAGCCCCAGATGATCAGCACCAGCCCGATGCCCGAAGCGATGGAGTAGATGGCCTTCCAGCGCTTCTCGCCGATACGTTCGATCTGCGCGCCGCGCCAGTCTTCGGCGACAATGCGCACTGAATGCACGCCTAAGAAGATCAGCAATCCCAGGATCAGTATTGTCATGTCGGACTCCACCGTGGATCGATTTCAAATCGGTTTGTCTTGAGCGGACGGCATATGCGGGCGGCATATCGCCGGTCTTCGCCGCCAGCCGTGAAGGCTGATCGCGAAGCTACCATGCTTCGTAGAGAGAGTAGGTGAATTTTTCGCGTAGCGCTCGAGCATGACATTCGGCGAGGCGTAGCCGCCTGACACGCTATTGTCATGATGCGCCGCCGCACTCGTGCACCGCAGCTTGGTTCCAGTAGCTTGCTAGCGTGGTTTTCAGATCATCGACGGACATCTGGAGCTGTCCAGAAGTGGACCGGGCCATGCGCATGGAACTGTACATTTCAACGACTTTTGCGCTTTTCTAGAATGGTCGAGCGCTCAACTGCAAGGACTTTGCATGCTAAAAATACTCGGGAAGGCATCCTCCATCAATGTCCGCAAAGTTCTTTGGGCGTGTGCCGAGCTGCAACTTCCCTTCGAACAGGAGAATTGGGGCGTGGGGTTCAGATCGACCGATACGCCTGAATTTCTTTCCCTGAATCCCAATGGCCTCGTGCCCGTCATCAGGGACGAGGACCTCGTTCTCTGGGAATCCAACTCGATCATTCGCTACCTTGTGTCCCGCTACGGCGGCGCGCATCTTTATCCGGCCGATCCGCTGGCGCGCGCCCGCATCGATCAGTGGATGGACTGGCAGGCAACGGACCTGAATCGTTCATGGAGCTATGCGTTTCTCGGTCTGGTCAGGAAATCGCCCGCTCATCAGGACCGCAACGAGATCGGTCTGTCGTGCGGGAATTGGGCGAGACACATGGGCATACTGAATGGGCAGCTTCAAGCTACCGGGGCATTCGTTGCCGGCGAGCGATTCTCGCTCGCCGACATTCCGGTGGGGCTATCCGTGAACCGTTGGTTCAGCACGCCGCTAGAACATCCTCATTTCCCGGCGGTGTCCGACTATTTCGAACGCCTGGCGGAACGCCCGGGTTTTGCCGCCTATTGCAGCAACGGGATACCGTAACCGGCAACGTAAGCTGGCAGCATAGGCAGCATAGGCAGCATAGGCAGCATAGGCAGCATAGGCAGCATAGGCCGTGAGCGCGGCACGCGAGCCGGCCATCAGCGCAACGACGCGGCGAGCTTCGCGAACGTGCGTTCATCCGTGCGATCGAAGGCCAGCGGCGTCACCGACACACGGCCCGAGGCCACGACAGCCGTTTCGCTATCGGGGTCGTTCGCGCGCGCACCGCGCTGGAAACGCAACCAGTGATAGGCAAAGCCACGCGGATCGACCTGCGGCAGCACGTCGATATCCTCGACGAGTCCGACGCCTTGCTTCGTCGGCGTGAGCGGGCCGGCAGCGGCGGCGTCGACATCGGGGAAATTGACGTTCAGGCAGGTCGGGACATCGTGTTCGATCGCGAGCAACTGACGGATCACGTCCGGCGCAAGTGTTCGCGCGGTGTCCCAGCGCACCTTGTCGCGATCGCTGAAAGTCTGGCTCAATGCGAACGACGGCAGGCCGAGCAACAGACCCGTCATGGCCGCGCCGACCGTGCCGGAGAACATCGTCTCCACGCCGAGATTGCCGCCGCGATTGACGCCGGAGAGAACGAGTGCGGGCGGCGCGTCGCGCATCAGATGCCGCACGCCCATCACGACGCAATCGCCGGGCGTGCCCACGACGCCGAAACGCCGCTCGCCTTGGCGGCTGACCCGCAGCGGCGAATGCAGACTGATCGAGTGCGACGTGCCGCTCTGATCATGTTCGGGCGCGACCACCCAGACTTCGTGTGCGAGTTCGGCGGCAACCGCTTCGAGCACGGCGAGACCGGGTGCGTCGATACCGTCGTCGTTCGTCAACAGGACCCGCGGCACTTTGGATTCATAGGCAGACATCGCAGCAATCTCCTCTCGATCGGTAAACGGAAGCCCCATTATCCGGCTATCAGGAAGGGCGTGGTGCATTCGGCGCGGCGAACGCAGGCTTCGTGTTCACGCAAACGCAACTGAATAACGCGACGTCGATCGGCAGCATCGGCTGCGGGCACCTCGAGCGCGCTGGCCTTGACGAGCGGCAGCGCCCGATTCACGAACTACGAAGTGAACGGCCGTTACGCGTTCACGCCGGCATGGACGCTGTCGGGCGCTTACACGTTCACCGACGCGCGCCTCGACGGCGCGAGCCCGAAGTACCACCAGATCACGGTGCAGACCGACTATGCGCTGTCCAAGCGTACTGACGTGTACGCCGAAGCGGCATACCAGCACGTCAGCAGCACGGGTAACTCCGGCATCACCGCGGATATCGTCGGCGTAAGCCGCTCGTCGACCGACGCGCAGGTTGTCGGCACGGTGGGTATCCGTCACCGCTTCTAGGCGGCCGGTATAGCAGTCAGCAGAAAAGTCCGCGTTTGCGGTAATGCCGTTCAGTTAAGACCTGAACGGCATTTGGCACAAGACGCTCAATTCATCTCAAAAAATAGGAGAAATCTGATTGATTGATATGTGACTTAATTGTTGAAAAATTCAGACATCCTTCACTCCGCTCAATTGACGTTTTCCTGTTGCTGCCCCTAAATATCACCCACAAAAGTTGCGACTTCAACGATATCGCATCGTTCTTTTCATCAGAACAGGGATGGGTATGAATGCTGTGACGAAGACCCTGACGGATGCGCTGCGGCATCCGAGCGCGCGCCTCAGCCAGCATCTGGGGATCTGGATCGGCACGCTTGATCTCGGCCTCGACGTGCTCGACTTCAAGGTGCGTGCGGGGTTCTGCAAGGACTACAGGGTTGATGTCACGGTCACGTCTGCGCGCCTGGACATCGATGGCAAGCTCTGTGTCGGGCGGCGCGCGGGCCTGCAGATTGACGAGCGTGTGGCGGTTCCCTCCGCGGGCTACATCGATCCCGTCGACCACGCGGCGGCCACCTTCAATGGCGTTGTCACGCGCTGGAAGCGTATCCGCACGAGCCGCGATGAGGCCGCCTACAGGCTGCGCATCGAACCACGGTTTTCCGCGCTGCTCAAGCGAATACAGGGGTCTCGGACATTTAAGGACAAGACCCTTCAGGAAATTATCACGGAGCTGATGGTCGACCGGAAGAATTTCGACGCGTTCGATGTCGAATTCAATCTGGAGGGGGCGCAGGAGAAGTTCGAACAGGTGGTGATGTATGAGGAATCCGTATGGAACTTCATCGCACGTCATTGCCGGCGCAAGGGCCTTTTCTGGTTCTACAAACAGGGGCGCGGCAAGCAGGGGCAACTCGACACCATCGTGTTCGCGGACAATCCGCGCGCCTATGTGCGTTCGATTGACGTGCCGCTGATGCCGGATTCCGGTCTCACGGGCAACTGGCACGAGGCGGCGCTTTCGGTCAACGAAGAACGCACACTGGTACCGGCCACGGTCGAGTTGTGGGAGCGTAACTATCGCACCCCGGAGGATCCACTGCGGGCAACGGCGAGCGTCTCTGATGAGGACGGCGACCGCTCGGTGTTCGGCCAGATCAACCGAAGCGCGGAATTTCATCTGACGCAGGACGCGGGCGAAGCGCTGGCGCAGACGCGGCGCGAGGAGCAGGTAGCACGTCAGGCGACGCTGTCCGGTACGAGCAACGTGAAGGGCCTCATGCCGGGTGTGGTGGTGAAGCTGACCAACACGAAGATGCCCAGCGCGGAATACGGGTTCGTGATCACCTCGATGGAGATGGAAGGCAGCCGCACAAAACCGGCGCACAACCGGTTCAAGGCAATGCCCGCGCACCTGGTGTATCGGCCCAGATTCGACTACGAGAAGCATTGGCGTTTTCTGGGTGGCCCCGTCGTCGGCGTGGTCACGACGTTTGACAGCACGCCTTACGGGTGCATGGATGAGCACGGACGCTATTCAGTTCTCCCCAAATTCCTGCAGGGGTCGGACAGCACCGACAAGCAACTGCTCAACCTGCGCCTGCTGCGTCCGTCCTCGTCCTGGCAGGGCGGCTGCCATTCGCCCCTGCTGCCGCGCACTGAGGTTCTTCTCGAAGCGGCCCATAACGATGTGGACCGCATTCACATATCGGGAGCACTGCACGACTATTCGCACCCGGACGTAGTGCATGGTGCGCAGGCGATGTTCAGCTATGCGATCTGGCGTTCGCCGCTGCGCGGCGCGGAGATCGTGTTCAACGACCTGCAGGGCAAGGAAAGCGCGCGCATCGCCACGGTGTACAGCCAGTCGGCGGTGAACCAGGGCTACCTGCTCGACAGCAAAAAACTGAAACGGGGTGAAGGGTTCGAGATTACGACCCAGGCGTGGGGCACGATGCGCGCGGCCAGGGGGCTGTTCTTCTCGGCGGACGCGGCGGCCGGAGCCGATAGCCCGCACCTGGACATGCCTGCGGCCGTCGCGCAGCTGAGGGCCGCGCTACAGCGCGTGACGGATCTGGCGGCGGCGACCACGCAGGCCGGGGCCGACCCGGCCGACCGCGCCGCGCAGTCGGCGCTGCTGGACGGGCTGAACCAGCTTCGCGACGCGGGGCTGCTCGCCAGCGCCCCGGGCGGCATGGCGTTCGTGACACCGAAATCGGCGCAGCATTCGGCAGGCGAGAACGTGATCGTCACCGCAGGCCAGAACATGGATGTGAGCATCGTGAAGCGGCTGCGCATGGTGGCGGGTGACATGATTTCGCTGTGTGCACACAAGCTCGGGCTGAGCCTGACCGCGGCGAAGGGGAAGGTCTCGGTCGTGGCGCAAACGGGCGGGATGGATCTCTTCGCGCAGAAGCAGCTACGTGTCGCGAGCGAAAGCGCGGACGTCCAGGTGGCAGCCAAATCGAAGATCACGCTCAACAGCGGCGGAGCTTCGCTCGTGATCGAGAACGGCGGCATGACCTTCCACTGCCCCGGTGCATTCGTCATCAAGGCGGCCTCATTCACCTTCCAGGGGCCGGACAACGTCGCCGCCACGTTACCTGTCCTGCCGAAAAGCGACCTGCAACTCGACGACCGGTACCCGCATACGCACTAGAACGCCATGATTATCAGCCCTCCCTTTCTGCCCGAATCGGGCCTGACCTCGACCGACGCCTCGAAGTCGGATCCCATGATGGACGCCGTCGACCGGTTCGAACTGGCTCACGGCATCTATCCGGTGGCATTCGACCGGCGCTGGCATTGCGGGGTGCATCTGGCGCCAGAGATGCACAGCCCGGTGTATGCCATTGCAGATGGCGAGGTAGTGGCATACCGGGTTTGCCAGCATGCAATCGATTCCGGCAACAGCAATGTGGGCTTCGTCCTGCTCAAACACTCGACCGCAACGGGCGATGGCCGCACGCTGACGTTCTATTCGCTCTACATGCATCTGTTGCCGCTGGGGGAGTACCAGTCATTTGGACATGATGCGGCGCAGATACCTGAATTTCTGCGTATGCCTTCCGGTGCCGCTTCCACGGGACAGGTGACGCCTGCCGTGTCGGGCGGCGTAAACAAGGTCAAGCGCAAGGACATCGTGGGTTTTCTCGGACGCTACCAGGGCCTGACGTACATGCACTTCGAAATCTTCATGATGCCGGGGGATTTCGATACGTACTTCGGCCAAACGCAGCTTGGCAATACCTCACCGGACACGCCGGCGACATCGGACTGCTGGGGACACACCTATTACACGATTCCCGCCGGTCAGCAGTTCTATGCGCGGCCCACAGGAACGGGTGCGGACAACAATCTGCACGGCATCGATTTTCGTCCGGGCCACGTGGGCACAAACGCGTTGCCGCTGGCTGTGGAGACCTATTTCAGCAAGGGGGCGAAATACACCAATGTCTGGAGCGTCGCAACTGACGGGACCTGCACACTGCTCACGCCGCAGGCCGACGAGGAGAAGGACTACGAATACAACCTTTACCAACGTGCCACGGCGCTTTATCAGGCGTGTCCGAGTGACGGGTATGAGCTTCTGCGCTTCGGGCGTATTCTTTCGACACCGGCCACGTTGACGGACCAGGCCGCCCACTCGCCGCCTCCCGTTGACGGAGCATTACCTGGCAACCCGCATCCAGTAGACGTACCCAGCCAGCGTGTGACATGGGTACGCGTACCCTATGCGACCGGGCAGTTCGGCTATATCGACATCAACGATCCGAACATCAAGAAGCTCTCGGATGCAGATTTCCCGTTCTTCATGGGCTGGCAGAAGATCAGCGAAGGCAATGCGCTATTCAGCAGCGACGGGATGTGCGATATCGATACGCTCAAGAAACTCGTCAAGGACGCTGGGGATAACGAACAGCCTACGGTGTCGGCGGAAACGACAGAAGTGCAGAAGGCGGACGCGCTTTCAAGCTACGTCAAGGGCCACGATGGCGTACGCCAGGCGCTGCGCGGGTTTATCTGCAACGCACCCAGTGAATGGGACAGCACGAACAATCAGACGCGCTACACGAAGCTGCTCGATGAAGGCGGCTTCTATCACGGTAATACGCAAGGCTACAACAAGTTCCTCAATTACCTTAAGGAAATCCAGTTGTGGGACGCGACCGGTCTGACAGCCGGCCAGAAGCTCTGGTTCTTCCACCCGCTTGCGTTTATCAGGCATTTCAGGAAATGCGGGTGGCTGAACCAAGACGAATTAGCCGCCACATTCCCTCGCTATCCGTTCTACACGCAAAGCGGTAGTCCTCGGAGAGCCATTACTACCGATAACGATACATATAGGGTGACACTGGCAATCGCACGCCAGCGTGTCCAAAATCATGTGGTTGCGCTGAACAAGTGTCTTAGGAAGTATATTGGGGACGACTCAAAACGAATCGCTGTGTTTTTGGCTCAAGTGCTTTTGGAGACGGCTCAATGGCGTAATCTTGGTGGCACAAGACGTCTTATGCACGAATGGGGATTTGGTCAGCATTCTGCTGCCAACCCTGCAACCCAATACTATGGTCCATTTTATGGCCGTGGAATTGTGCAGCTCACGTGGGCCAGTAATTTTGAGGCGTATGGGAAGTATCGAGCTATTCCTGATAACAATAGTGGTTCTTACGTTGAGCGGCTACCGGGTGTGGCTCATCGTATCACGACGACTTCACGCCATTATTCGGCGAATCCAGGCGATGGTGGACATTTGATGCTTTGGTTTCCGCGTTATGATCCGGATATCATTGCAGAAGATGCGGAGTACGCATGTGATTCTGGTGGGTTCTATTGGGTGTCGAAAGCTTTTTCTCAAGGGTTGAGTATTAATAGAGTCGCCGATAAGAATTTTTCGGCGTCGGATCTCGGCTTTATAAATCGACTGGTCAATGGGGGTGGTAACGGATACTACGAAAGGCAGGCATATTCAATGTTTATGTTGCGCATGCTGGGTGACGGGGTAGACGTGAGCGAGACAATGTTGATTAATCCTCCTCACCCAAAAAACTCAATTTTAGCAAATATGCTTAAGCCGGAGTAATTTATGAGAATTATCAGGATTTTCCTGGTTGTCGTGCTATTTGCTGTGTCATTTTCGACGCGAGCCGCCGATGGCTGTAAAGTTTTTTCACCTTCCGCAGGAACTAAGGCGCTGGTTGAGGTTAAAGGTGGCGATTTGATGTGGAGGGTAGATGGCAAAAATGGAAGTAAGCAAGGGATTATAAATCTTGATACGGAAAAGACTCCTCATGTCGAGGTGGATAGCTATGATTTTAGTGGGCGACTTGGGTTTTCGGTGTGGTACATAGACGATGGAATGGGGACGTACACGATTTCTAGGGTTTTTACATTCTCTCCCCTGACTAATGAGTTTGTGGAGCGATTTCCGTCATGTGGCGATGAGTTTAATAACCTTCGTATCGATAAAAAGGGGCGCCGTCTTATCAGCACCTATTATGATCAAAATACTCCTAAACTTTGCACTACTCGTTTGTCGACTATCAAGTAATGAATAGGCAAATTCAGGCCCAGTGACATGAATGCAAAGTCCCCCAGCCGCAAAGGCGACAAACTCGAACACGGTGGCGAAGTCACCGGTGGTTCTCCCTGGGCCGAATTCATGGGCAGGCCGCTTGCCCGCAAGGGCGACGAGGCGATCTGTGACCTGCACGGACCGACCTCCATTGACGAGGGGCTCGCCAGCTTTCCCGATCGTGACGGCAAATGGTTTGCAATGCATGACCATCGTTGTGTATGCGGTTGCAGGCTGATTTCGTCGCTGCAGAACGTCAACATCGCGTAATGCCGGTCGACCTTTCTCCAGCGGGGCGCCCCAGCGCCTATCCGCGCCGTCCCCGGTTCTGGCCGTGGTGGTTCTGCATCTGGCTTGGCTGCAACGTGTTCGGCGCGACCATTGCGCTACTGCTTTGGCCGAAGGGGCAGCCTGCGAGTGGCGCATGGTTCTGGTTCTGCTTCGTTGCGGTACCCAACGGTGTGTTTCTGATCCTTTTCGGCATCGAGCGTGCTGGGTACGAAGGGTTCTGGTACCGGGCGTACTACCGCAACCAGCATCGCGGCGGATGGCTGGCGGAGCGCCTGCACGAGGCCCGGAAACCCTTGCAGGTGCTCGGCATCGGATACTGTCTGCCGCTTGGCGGCCAGTCGCTTTCCAGCGCGATCGCTGCCGGTGCGCGTCTGCCCGCTTCACAGGTGCCACGCGCAGGCTCGGGTCTCGTCGGGCACGCCCGCTTTGAGGATGCAGACTGGATGGTCGACGAACCCGGTATCGGCGATCCTCTTGAGGGCAGCGAAGGGGAGATTGCTGCAGAAAAGGCGACGAAGCAGGTTTCGCTGCTTACTCTCAAGATTGCCGAGGCGCTTGAGCCGCTTGCAGAGAACCTGCGCGCATTCACGCGCTACGAGCGTGTCTGGTGGCCGCAGGTTCGCGTGCTGGCCGCGCCCGGCAAGGAGCAGGCCTACGTGGCGCAGGTCGGCGATGCCCTGCGTATTGCGGGCCTGCCACCCCTCACTGTGCAGGCCACATCCACATCGGACGGGTTGCTGGTGGCCGATGCATGGCTCGATGCCAGGGAGCAGCGTCCACTGCTCGTGGTTGCGACAGCCTGGCATGAAGACGGCCCACCCGAAGGGAGCGCCGAAGGTTGCGTCGCCGTGTTACTCGCGCCGGGCTTCTTCCGGTTGCCCGAATCCGTGCATGTGGCTGCATTGCTGCACAGGCCGGTCGCAGGCGTCGCAACCGAAGTCGAATACGGTTTTGCCAACGCCGCGATCTGGGGAAAGGCTGACTTTGCATCCATTGTGCGCGCGTGGATTACACGCGCCGGCGAAGGATGCAGCAAGGCACTGCGTGCGGCCCATATGGACACGATTGCGAAAGACAGCGCCCAGCGGCGGGCGGATCTCATCGTCGGTGACCTGGGGGACGCAAGCGGCTGGCTGTCCGTTGCAGCGGCCATTGAATCAGGCGCGGCAGATGGCCCGCAACTCATCATCGACGGCGTACAGTCCGCGATCCTGCGCGTGACATCCGTGACAGCGAATAATCAAACAGATAACCATACGGTTTCAGATGACAGATCCCAGGCTCACCCTGCGCTCGCTTGAGCCCACTACAACCCCGGCGGAATCCGGTTCATCCAGCCGTCTTGCGATATGGGGGCTGCCGGTCGTGCTGCTGGTCCTGGCCCTTCTCGCGATTGGCATTGTGTCGATCCGGGGCGACCTGGTGCGGCTGCCGCCCGGCGAGGCGCGTATGTGGGCGGTGATTGCGATACTCGTCACCTTGGTACTGTTGGTAACTGTCCACCTCATCCTGATTGCCACGGGTGCCTACGCATTCGCCGGGCGGTTGTTTCGCAGGGAAACCGGCGACCGTACGAAGGCCGCGAAACCGCTCAGGCGCGACGCGCGGCTGCAGCGCATGTACGAGGAGCTGCGCATCTCGCATGGCTGGTTCTGGCGCCGCCGCCTGCGCTGGCTGCTGGTGAACGGCACGGACGAACGCGTCGATCAGGTCGCGCCCGGTCTGAAACAGGCGGGCGTCATGCACGTGGGCGAAACCGTTCTGGTCCATGCGTCGCCGGACGGGATCGAAGCGGCGAAGTGGCTGGGCCAGATCCGGCAGCTGCGCCGCCGCCGCCCGGTCGATGGCCTGGTGCAGGTTGCCCGCGCTGACGATCCCGATCCCGATCTGCCGCGCACGCTCTCGGGAATTGCTACCGCGCTGGGCTGGGCTGCACCCATTGCCTTTCTGCATCCGGTCGCGGCGAAAGGCCGCCAGTCCGAACGTTTCGGACCGGTTGGCGCATTCATGCCGGACGGTTCGCGCGAGGAGGCGCAGGCTACCGCAGCCATGCTGCCGGACATGCTGAACGAGCTGGAACAGAGGACGGCGGACGCGGGCGTGCGCCAGTGCGGTGAGCCACACTGGATGACCTGGCTGCTGGAAATCTCGAAGTACGTTGGCGACCATTGCGAACGGATGACCGTGAGCGTGCGCTCGCTCGCTTCGTCGAACTGGCTGCGCGCACCGCTGGCGGGCGTCATGTTCGCGCCGGTCTTTCCGGGCGCGCCCACCGTGCCGGTGCCGGTCGCCAGCGGGGATGAGACACAGGGCCAGCCTGCCCCGGCGGCGGCGCTGAACGTGGTCGCGCGTGAACAGCCACCCGCACTGCTGCCTGTCTGGCAGAAGATTGCGGCAGCCGCTCTCCATTATCGTGGCCGCCGGATGGGTCTTTACTGGCCAAATGTGCTTGCGGTGTGCGCCCTGGTTACGGCGATCGGGTGGACAGCGATGCTGGTGAACTCCGGCCTCGGCAACCGCGCCCTGGTTCAGGACGCACAAACGGCAGCCGGTGCGGCGCTTGCCGCCACGCCCGGCTCACCGCAGGCCCTGCGCGCGCAGCTCGTGCTGCAGAAACAGATCGACGTGCTCGAATACCGCCAGCAGCGCGGTGTGCCGTGGTACCTGCGTGCGGGCCTGTCGCGCAATGATGAACTGCTCGATACGTTGCGGCAGCCGTACCAGACTGTGGCCGCACGTAACCTGCGGCAACCGGTCGTGCAGGCGCTGGAAGGCCAGCTCGCCCAGCTCTCGCAGGTTCGCGCCGACGAACAGCAGAGCCACGACGCGCAGCAGCAGGCCTACAACCGCCTCAAGGCGTACCTGATGCTGGCTGCCCCATGGCGAGCCGAAGCGCCTTTTCTCAAGACCCAGCTGCTGGATGTGTGGCCCGCGCCCGCCGGCATGCGCGCCGGGGAGTGGCTCGACACTTCGCAGCAACTGGCGGGCTTCTGGGCCGGCCACCTCAAGGCGCATCCTGCCTGGCGGATCAACGCATCGATGCCGCTTGTCACCCAGATGCGTTCGACGCTCGTTAATCAGATCGGGCTGGCGGGCAGCGACGATGTGCTGTACCAGCGGGTTCTCGATGCGGCGCGCGGCAAATACGCAGACGTGTCGCTGGCCACGCTGCTCGCCGGTGCTGATGCGCATGGTCTTTTCACGACCACGCAGACGGTGCCGGGCATCTTCACCCGTGCTGCGTGGGAAGGCGTCATCGAGCATGCCATCGATGACGCCGCGAAGGCGCGGCACGTCGAAGGTGACTGGGTGCTGAGCGATGACGGACCGGCTGTACAGGTGAACGCGACCACGGTTCAAGGGGCGATCGGTGCAGCGCATGCCGCCCTCGATACGCAGCACGACATCGACGATCTCAGGGAGCGGTTGCGCACACGTTACTTCACCGGTTACACAGCCGCCTGGGCGAGCATGCTCAACAGCTTCCAGTGGATTCCGGCGACCAGTTTCTCCGGCGTGATCGACCAGCTTACGCGCCTGACCGATGCGCAGACTTCGCCGCTGCTGGCGGTCATGAAGTCCGTTCAGTACCAGGGCGAGGCAGGCCGCCCCTCACAGGCACTGACCGACACGCTGGTGCGCAAGGCGCAGGGGCTGCTCGGGGGCGGCGACAGTGACCCGGCCCAGACGCTTGCGGTCAACCCGCTGGACAAGTCGTTCGGCCCGCTGCTGGCGCTGCTCGGTGACGCAAACCCGGCTGCGGGCAGCAGCAAGGCGGGCAATGGCAATCCGGCGAATGCCGCCGCGCTCAACGGCGTCAGCCTTTCACGTGTGCTGACTGCCGATACGACCGTGCGTCTGAAGCTGCGGCAGATCCAGTCCAGTCCGGACGCGCAGTCGATGGCGCGCGCCCTCGCGCAGGCGGTGTTCCAGGGCAAGCTTTCGGATCTGTCGCAGGCACGTGACGACGCGGCGCTGACCGCTGCAAGCCTGGGCGCACAGTGGGCGGGTTTCGGACAGACCCTGTTCGTGCAGCCGCTCGACGCAGCCTGGCAGGCCGTCCTCCAGCCCGCCGCTGCCAGCCTGAACGATGCGTGGCGCGCGGGCGTGGCGGCACCCTTCCAGTCGTTGTTCGCCTCACGGTATCCGTTTTCGCCGACGACGGCTGACGCGTCCTTCGCCGAGTTCGGTCGTTATGTGCGGCCCGACACGGGGCTGGTCAACCGCTTCATCGAAAGCGAGCTGTCCGGCGTGCTCAAGCGTCAGGGCGACCAGTGGGTGCCGAACGAACTCGCACCGCAGTCGCTGCAGTTCGATCCGAAGTTCCTTGCCATGCTGCGGCTCATCGGGCCGATGGGTGCGCACCTCTATGCGCAGGGCGAAGCCGGCTATCACTTCGAGATGATGCCGCTGCCGACGTCGGACGTGACTCGCACGGAAATGACGGTGGACGGACGTCAGGTCGTCTACTTCAACCAGCAGGACACCTGGACGCCGCTTGCGTGGCCAGGCAATGGTCTGAACGGTCATGCGTCGCTGACCTGGCAGACCCTGAACGCCGGGTTGCGTGTCGCATTCGATGCCACGGGCGACTGGGCGTTCCTGCGGATGCTGGAGAAAGTCCAGGTGAAGCCGCTCGACGATACGCGCTATGAACTGGTCTGGAATGGCGGCGCGGCCAGCAACGATACGAAGGCAGCCTCCGCCACGACCGGCGACACGAATGGCGACACGGTGGCGCCGCTGCACTACGTGCTGCGCGTGCAGGCGGGGGCCGGGCCGCTGGACCTGCTGAAGCTGCGCGGCTTCCGGATGCCGCAGCGCATCTTCGTGACGGGGCGCGCGGGCGTGCTGTCCGGACTGCCATCCCTGCCACCGTTGCCACCGGAGATACAGCCATGACGGCACCGTGGAAGAAGTTCCCGCTCGGGCACGAGAATCCGTTCCTCAAATATTTCGATGAGGAAATGCGCTATCTGCGCGCCGCAGGCGGCGAGTTTGCAAAGGCCCATCCCGACGCCGTGCGCCGCATGGGGATGCTCTATGGCGATGTGGGCGATAGCGTTCGTGCGACCTTCGAGGGCTTCGCGCTGCTTGCGGCGCGCCTGCGCATGAAGCTCGACGACGGTGGGCCGGAGATCACCGAGCCGCTGGTCGACAACCTGTACGAACATGCGGGGCGAGCGATTCCCTCCCTTTCGATCATCGAATGCCTGCCCATCAGCAGCGCGGCCACGACCGGCGCACAGATCCCCGCAGGCGCCGTGGTGCGCTCGGCGCCGGTCGGTCCCGACGAGGTGCGGTGTCTCTACCGGACGACGCAGGCAGTCCAGCTGCTGCCGCTCTCGGTGGAGGATGCGGTGGTCGCAGTACGCGCCGACGGGCGCACGGTCATCCGTCTCACGCTCAGGCTCTGGCTGGCCGAACAACGCGAGCGCACGGACCTGTCGCGCATCCGCCTGTATCTGCACGGCGACCGGCCCGCTGCGGCCGCGCTGTATGCGGCGCTCACGCACCAGGTCGCGTCAATCAGCCTGCGCCTGCCGTCGATGCGCAATGGCGCGCTGCAGCCGCTCGAAGATGTGCGCTTTGAGGCGGCGGGCTTCGGGCAGTCGACGCGGCTGTGGCGGGTCATGGAACCCGAGCGTGACCGGAGCCTGGACCGCGAGCAGACGCTGCTGGAATATTTCGTGTTCCCGCAGAAATGCCATTTCGTCGACCTGTGCGGCTTCGATGCCTCGGTGCTGCCGGCGGGTGAATCGCAGATGACCTTCGAGATCGAACTGGATGGGCGGGTGCCGGGCGATCATCCGGTCAGCCGCGAGAGCTTCCGTCTTTTCTGCACGCCCGTGATCAACCTGTTCGAAGTGGACGCGCTGCCGCTGCAGCCCACGGACTGGCATGACCGGGAGCACTGCATCCGCGCGCAGCCCGGCGTGGCCGGTCATGTCGAGCCGTATGACGTGCTCGCGGTGACCGCCGCCGATCCGGAGGACAGCGCTCGCCATGCCTACCGCGCATTCACGAGTTTCCGGCATCGCGGCTGGACGCTGCGCTATGAGAAGCCGGAGCGGTATTTCCATAACTCGATGCGCTTCGGCGCGCTGGGGCGGGAACTCTGGGTGACGCTGGCGGGCCAGCTGTGGGAGCAGCGAGGCGTGGATTACGACGCCACGGAGGACGGGGCTGCCGAGCCGGATCGCTACCTGACGGTGCGTGCGCTCGCGAACAATGGCCGCCTGCCGCGCATGGCGCTCGCCGAGGCGACGATCACCGAAACGGTGTCGGGCTTCACCGGCATCGCATCCGTGCGCAACCTGACGGGTCCCACCCTGCCGCTCTATCCGCCGCGCTACCACCCGGAATACGACTGGCGTGTGCTGGGCCACTTTACGGCAGGCGGTGCGAACGAACTGAACTCGATCCGGATGGCCGGTGCGCCAGCGCTGCGCGAGGTACTCGAGCTCTACGACTGGGCGGCTGACGACGCGATCGAGCGGCGCATCGATGCGATCGAACACGTGCGGCTGGCCGAGCATCGGACGGTGGAGCGGGCGTATGTGCATCGTGAGATTCGCGTGCACGTCCAGCTCGATGCGACGGCATTTGACGGGCCGGGCGACGCAATGCTGTTCGGCGATGTGCTCAGCCGCTTCGTGGGCCGTTACGCGAGCTTCCACCATTCGATGCGGCTGGTGCTGAGCGTCGACGGCAAGGAGACGGTGTATCCACGCATGGAGCACGAGGGGGCGCCTTTCTGATGACAACATGGATCATGCGATGCACGGTCGGCATTGGCCTCGTGCTGGCGCTTTCTGCGTGCGGTATGTGGCAGTCGGTGAAGGACGGAACCCTGGATGCCACGCGGGCGGTATTCGAGACGAAGGTCAAGCAGATGAATCTCGTCGTCACGGCGCGCAGCGCGCTGAACCAGGACGCGCGCGGCGCGTCGCTGCCGGTCGTGCTGCGCATCTGGCAGCTCAGGGATGACCGGCCCTTTGTGACGGCGACCTACGCGCAACTGCTCGATGGTAACGATGCGCTCAAGGCTGCGACCGTCTGGCGCAAGGACATCACGCTGGGGCCGGACCAGACGCGGAAGATATCCGAACCCATCGGCGACGAGGCGAACTAAGTGGGCGTGGCGGCGTTCTTCCGTGACACCGCCAACGCCGAATGGTCCGTGCTGGTGCCGAAATCGCAGTGGAAGAAGACCGACCCGGTGAGGCTGGTGGCGGCAGACCGCAATCTGGAAATCGATTCGGAGCACCGATGAACATCCCGTACCTACGCATCGTGGCCGTTGCGCTGCTGGCTGCGCAGGCAGCAGTGGCGGCCATGGGACAGACAGCAGGCGCACCCGATGACGGGACTCGCCTGTGTCAGCACCTCCGGGCCACCGGTCCGACCGACATCGCGAAAGCCGTGCTCACGCTCACGGCGAAACTGCCCAGGGTGCCAGTGCGGGATGCCGCTGCCTTTGAGCGGGAGAACGCCGCAGCGATGCCCGATGCCATCGCGACCGTTCGCAGGCCGCTCTACCACGTCTGGCTGGCGGGGCGGTATCTTGACCGCGCGACGCGGCAGATCGGCACCATCCCTGCCGTTACGTCGCCGGCGCTTCGCGCACTGATGCTTGCGGACAGTGCGAATGCGGCAGCGGGTTACGTGTCGATTGCAACCGACGCACTGCTGCTGGCCGCGTCGGAGCGTGGCGATGCCGCGCATGGCGGGCCGGCGCCCAGCGATACGCAACTGCAGGATTACGCATTCGATCTGCAACAGATCTCGCTGATGCTCAACACACTGGTCATGTGCAACCTGCGCCAGCCGGAGTGAGGCCCGTGACGCTAATCCAGAAAGACATCATGAAGCACGTGATCGTCGGTTAGAGGTTATTCAATGAAACGCGCATCCGGTTTCGCCCTTGTACTCGCCTTGGCTTGCTCGACGGCAAATGCAAGCGCACCGTTAAATCCTTCCGCCTTAGCCAAACAAATTGACGATGAAGGCGCGAAGGCGACGGTAAATAAAATGTCAGAGTCAGAATGGGACAGCGTTCTTACCCATATCGACTCGGGGAATGCTGCATGGGTCGCGCTTGTGCCAAAGCTGGCAGAAGGGACGGACGGCGGAAATTCGGAAGACCTCGGAATTGGATTGGCCTACGCGCTCCCCAAAAATGCCAAGGCTGTTCTGTTGGCCATCGATCCGAACAATGGGCCGGTGCTGGGGGTTAGTCGCGTTTGCTCTGCGCCCTTCATCGAAGATACAGTGAAAGACATTCCCGCCTACATCAAGCGCGCCAAGGTGGCCTTAACCAAGGTCCGTGACTCCTCGTTGCAGGAGGTTAAAAAAGCCTGCCTTGCCGAACTGGCAAAGCCGTAAACAAAACGACCGTTTTCTGTACCGTCTGACAAGGGCGCATAGCGCCTAATGCCGTTCAGTTAAGAGCCGAACGGCATTTTTGTTTCTGGGGCTGGAAGAGGTTGTAAACGAGGCGCTGAGGTGTTAATTGCGTCGCATGGCGTCGGCACCGCGCGGGCTGTTCAGGTTAGCGAAGAAATGGGCGCATTTGCGGATTCGAGCGACAGCAGAAATTGCTTGGTCGCCAACCCGCCGGCGAAACCCGTCAGATCGCCGGAAGCGCCGATCACGCGATGGCAGGGCGCGACGATGGAGAGCGGATTTTTGCCGTTTGCCGCACCGACCGCCCGCACGGCTTTGAGGTCCCCGATCTGCGCGGCGATGTCCTTATAGCTGCGCGTTTCGCCGAACGGAATCGTCAACAACGCGTCCCAAACCTTCTTCTGGAAACCGGTCCCTTCAAAATCGAGTGCCAGGTCGAACTGGTTTCTCGTGCCGGCGAAATATTCGTTCAGTTGCCGCTCGGCGTCGATCAGGATCGGACGATCGTCTGCTTCGACCATCTCGTGCAGACGCACCCGGTTCGGCTTGTCGTTCTCCCACAAAATCGCGGTCAACCGGTCGCCTTTTGCAACGAGCTTCAGCTTGCCGACGGGCGAGTCCATCAACTTGTACGCGTAGATCATTTTGCTCAACTCCTGGCGGGTTAGCGGCACAGATGGCGGGGCCGCCCACGCGGGTTCGTGAACCCGCCATGGAATAGCGCCGATAGCCGATAACTTAACCTGCGGATTGTCTGGAGGCGCTCCGGATCTTGCTATTCAATTCTTCGCGTCTGTCTTCAGCGCGTGTCCGGATACTAACGCGAGGTGACCAGCCGAGGTGACCAGCGGATCCTGGTCACCTCGGCTGGCCACCTCGCGTTGTCGCCATGGCCGCGCGCGCCGCAGATTAGAATCGATACCCAGGGCACGATGCCCACCGGCAACCCGGATATCTTCTCTACGATTGTGACAACCACACTTGAACAACTGCGGGCCGGCCAACTGGCGGGTACCAGGCGACTCAAACTGGCTTGCGGACTGACCGAATTTCCACGCGAGATTTTCGATCTGTCCGACACGCTGGAAATCCTCGACCTGTCCGGCAATGCGCTCTCGACGCTGCCCGCGGATTTGCCGCGACTGAGCAAGCTGCGCATCGTCTTCGCCTCCGACAACCTGTTCACCGAACTGCCGGAAGTCCTCGGGCAATGCGCGCAATTGAGCATGATCGGCTTCAAGGCAAACCGCCTACGCGAGGTGTCCGGCAGATCGCTTCCCGCTCAACTGCGCTGGCTGATCCTGACCGACAACGAGATCGAAGCGCTGCCCGCCGAAATCGGCAACTGTACGCAGCTACAGAAGCTGATGCTTGCCGGCAACCGGTTGCAGACCTTACCCGAGACGCTGGCCGCCTGCACGCGGCTCGAACTCCTGCGCCTCGCGGCCAACCAGCTGAGCGAGTTGCCCGCGTGGCTGCTGCGTCTGCCGCGGCTTTCCTGGCTCGCGTATGCCGGCAATCCTTTCGGCGCAGCGCGGGAGACCGCGGCGCTGACCGGCACGCCGATCGCCGATATTCACTGGGACACCTTGAGGCTCGAGGACCCACTGGGCGAGGGCGCTTCCGGCGTCATCTACCGTGCGTCGCTTCTGCGGACGGCGAGGGACGCGTCCCGACCCGTGGCCGTCAAGTTGTTCAAAGGCGCGGTGACGAGCGATGGTTTGCCGGACTGCGAGATGGCGGCTTGCATCCGCGCCGGCGATCATCCGAATCTGATTCCGGTGGTGGGCAAGGTGAAGGACCATCCGGCGGGCGCGCACGGGCTCGTCATGGAATTGATCGATCCGCAATACAGCAACCTTGCCGGGCCGCCGAGTCTGGAATCGTGTACGCGCGACGTCTACGGTCCCGACACCCGTTTCGATCTGACTTCCGCGTTACGCATCGCACATGGCATCGCTTCGGCAGCTTGTCACTTGCATCGGCAAGGCGTCATGCACGGAGACCTGTATGCCCACAATGTTCTGCATGGCGGGCAAGGCCGGGCATTGCTGGGCGATTTTGGCGCGGCCTCTTTCCATGCGCCTGAAGATCGGGCGCTTGGGCTTGCGCTTCAGCGGCTGGAAGTGCGGGCGTATGGCTGTCTGCTCGAGGAATTGATCGATCGATGCGATTTGCGGGAGGAGGCGCAGGGCATCGTATCGAAGCTCGAGACGCTGAAGGCGGAGTGCCTGGGTGAGGACGTGGGCAGCCGGCCGTTGTTCGATGAGATCGCCTCCAGTCTGTCGGCACTGGCGGGTGCTACCGAAACGCTGTAGTGCATGGCTCCTTCAGTTGAGTCAGTACAATAACGCGGAGTTTTTATGTGAAGGCGCGGCGATCGTTCGCACGCCTCGGCAAGGAGGAAAGAGAACCCATGACTCAGAGGATGCGCCGCCGTGTGCTGGTTGCCGGCACGCTTGCAGCGGCCGGCCTGGCAGGCGCGGCTCGCGCCGATGCGATGCAGGGCGGCAAGTTGACGGTTGCGCTCGTGTTGAAGTCTCTCGCTGACCCGTACGCCGTGGCGATGGCGCGCGCCGCGCAGAATTACCAGAAGCACTTCGCATCGCAGTTCGATCTGACGGTTCGAGGAACCGCAGCGGAAACCGATACGTCAGCCCAGATCCGCATCGTCGACGAAATGATCCGTGCCAGGATGAACGCGATCGTGATCGCACCGACTGATTCGAAAGCGCTGACGCCCGTCGTCGCGCAGGGCGTCAAAGCGGGCATCATCATGGTCACCATCGACAACTCACTCGATGAAGCGTCCCAGGATGCCGCGGGCATCTCCGTGCCGTTCGTCGGTCCGAACAACCGGAAAGGCGCGTTGGAGGTGGGAAACTATCTGGCCCGCAGACTCAAGGCGGGCGACGAGGTCGGGATCATCGAAGGCATTTCCGCCGACCGCAACGCGCAGCAGCGCACAGCAGGCAGCAAAGAGGCGATGCGCGCGGCAGGCATGAAGATCGTCGCCATCCGTTCCGGCGACTGGGACACCGGCAAAGGCAAAGCAGCGGCATCCAGGATGTTGAGCGAACATCCGCGGCTCCGCGCGCTGCTGTGCGGCAACGACAACATGGCGATAGGCGCGGTCGAGGCCGTGCGCGATGCGGGCAGAACCGGCAGCGTCTACGTCACCGGTTACAACAATATCGACGCCGTCAAACCGCTGCTCGCCGACGGCCGGGTGCTCGCGACGATGAACCAGTTCGCCGACAGGCAGGCCGTGTTCGGCATCGACGTCGCGCTCAAGGCCATCGCCGAAGGGAAAAAACAAAGCGAGTTGTCGCGCTTCATCGAAACGCCGCTGCAACTGGTCACCAAAGAGAACCTTTGAGCGCCTTTTGATTGCAGTGATTGCAGTCGCGTCGTGGGTCGACTCGCGCTGTCAGCGGGGCGGGCCGTCTGTGTCGCCCGGCTCGATCAAGGGTTGCGCGAGGCGCTGCTCGCAATGCTCCCTGTCGGCAATCGCGCTCATGATCAGCTCGGCGATGACCTTGCCCGACGCATGCCCGGTAGGCTGCACGACGGAGGTCACCGTGTACGGGAAAGCAACGTCGGGCGGCACGCCGTCGTAGACGATCAGGGAGATGTCCGTGCCGATCTGTCTGCCGCTGTCGGCAATGGCGCGGAATGCACCCGTGCCCGCAATGTTGTTGTCGATCAGCACGGCTGACGGCGGATCGGCGCGGCTCAGCAGTGCGCGCGTTGCTTCGTAGCCTCCCGTCCTGTCAAACGGGCATTCGACGATCAGCGAGGCCTCCGGCTCGATATTCGCGCCGCGCAACGCGCTCAGGAAACCGGCGCGCCGTTGCGCTGCAAAGCTGATGATCTGCGGCGCGCTGACCATGGCGATTCTGCGGTGCCCGAAATCGATCAGGCGTTGGGTCGCCGCACGGGCGCCCGCTTCATTGTCGAAGTCGAACCATCCGTAGGGCACCGGGCTGTTGGTGCGGCCGTACGCGATAAACGGGAAATTCTGTTCCTGGAGGAAGCGGATGCGCGGATCGTCCATCAGCGTGCGCGCCACGATCAGGCCGTCCACCAGCTTGCCCTCGACGAGGCGCCGGTACGTCTCGAGTTCCGCATTCGGCCGTGCGGAGATGATGAAGAGATCGAGCCCCTTCGCGCCAAGACTTTCCGTCATGCCGGCGACCACTTCGCCAAACCGGGGATCGCCGAGATCGCCCGCCCCAAACGGATAGATGATGCCCACGGCCTCCGCGCGGCCGGTTGCGAGGCGGCGCGCCGTCGGGTCCGCGTGATAGCCCAGCTCTTCGGCGGCCTTTCTGACCCGTTCGCGGGTCGCTTCGCTGACATCGTCGTAGCCGTTCAGCGCCCGGCTGACGGTGGTGCGCGAAAGACCGAGCGAGCTGGATAGCGTTTTTAAATTCACCTTCACCGTGACACCCCCGTGACACCCCCGTGACCCCGCGTTTCCGGCTGCCAGCAAGGCCTGGCAGGCCGCCCCGTGCCGAAACACACGGCATGTTACATGGATCGCGCAAACGTTTGACTTCCAAACCGGTTTGGCTTAGCATCCGAACCGGTTTTGTTGCGAAATCTTACACGTTTCCCCCTCACCCATAAGGACGCGGTCACAATGAAATGCCTCCCACTTCCACCAGCGACGTTAGCCCGCGCCCGCCTGCGCGCCGGCTTGGTTTCCGGTTCCCTGCTTGCCGTCGCGGCGATGCCCACGCTTGCTCACGCGGTAGACGGATTTCCGGCGCCTACCCCGCACTCGCAGCAGGCGTATGACCCCGAGAGCAATTTCACGATGCGCTGGACGCGCGCGGATGCCCGGCAGATCAAGGCGCAATCGCATACCGCGACGGCGGCGGACAAGAATTCGCTGCCGGCGGCGCTGACCATGCCGGACATTCCGGCGGACTTCCCGCAGATCAACTCGAACGTCTGGGTGTGGGACACCTGGCCGTTGTCCGACGTCAAGGCGAACAATCTGAGCTTCAAGGGCTGGGAAGTGATCTTCTCGCTGACCGCCGATCCGCACGCGGGCTATGTGTTCGACGACCGTCACGTGCACGCGCGCATCGGTTTCTTCTATCGCCGTGCCGGGATTCCGGCAGCGCAGCGTCCGGCGAACGGCGGATGGACCTACGGTGGGCATCTGTTCCCGGATGGCTCGAGCGTGAAGGTCTTCGGCACCGCGCCGATGACGCAGAACGCGGAATGGTCGGGCTCCGCGCGAATGCTGAACGGCAACAACGTCAGCCTCTACTACACCGCGCTGTCGTTCAACCGTACGGCTGAGGGCGGTCAGGACATCACGCCGCCGATCGCGATCATCACGCGCACGGACGGGCACATTCACGCGGATGACAAGCACGTGTGGTTCGACGGCTTCGACCAGCACAACGCGCTGCTCGAACCGGACGGCAAGCTGTACCAGTCGCGCGATCAGAACGTGTACTACTCGTTCCGCGATCCGTTCGTGTTCGTCGACCCGGCGCACCCGGGCAAGACCTTCATGGTGTTCGAAGGCAACACGGCAGGCCCGCGCGGCGCCCGCACCTGTACCGAGGCCGATCTGGGTTACGCGCCCAACGATCCGTACAAGGAAGACCTCAATGCGGTGATGGATTCCGGCGCGACCTATCAGAAGGCGAACGTCGGTCTGGCTGTGGCGACCAACCCGCAGCTCACGCAGTGGAAGTTCCTGCCGCCGCTTCTGTCGGCCAATTGCGTCAACGATCAGACCGAGCGGCCGCAGATCTACATCAAGGACGGCAAGTACTACCTGTTCACGATCAGTCACCGGCCGACCTATGCAGCCGGCGTCACCGGTCCTGACGGCGTGTATGGTTTCGTCGGCAACGGCATTCGCAGCGACTTCCTGCCGTTGAACAAGGGCAGCGGCCTGGTGCTCGGCAATCCGACCGATCTCGATCAGCCGATCGGTGCGCCGTACGCGCTGGACCCGAATCAGAATCCGCGGGCCTTCCAGTCGTACTCGCATTACGTGATGCCGGGCGGCCTCGTCGAATCGTTCATCGACGCGGTCGGTCCGCGCCGCGGCGGCACCCTGGCGCCGACCGTGAAGCTCAATATTCACGGCGATTCGACCGACCTCGACCGGAGCTACGGCAAGGGTGGTCTGGGCGGCTACGGCGACATTCCGGCTAACGCCGACGCCAGCCCGGGCAATTCAGGCGGGAACGCTCAATAACGTCCAATGCAGTAAAGCAGTCTGACGAAGGCCGGGCGGGTGACGAGTCAGTTCGTTGCCCGCACCGGCCATTCGACCATGGCACGGCACTGGACGAGCGTCCGGTCATGGCCGTGCCCGAACGGCAAGCGCCAGTAGTGAGAACGCAGCGATGAAAGCTTGGATTCCAGATTTGTCTTCGTACGACGGTCCCGCGTACCGCGCGGTGGTGAATGCGATTGAAGCGGCAGTGGGATCCGGCCACCTCAAGCCCGGCGATACCTTGCCTCCGCAGCGGATGCTGGCGGACTTTCTCGGCTTGCACGTGAACACCGTCAATCGCGCCATGCGCGAGACGTCGCGCCTTGGCTTGACAGTCGGCAGCCGGCGCAGAGGCACGGTCATTCTCAGGCTCTCCGCCTGATCGTCGGTCGACCCGACGAGTATTCATTCACTGCGCTCGCGGGGCGTGGCGGCCTCCCCGTTCACGCGCGCGCAAGCAGGAAAAAGGCAATTCATGCACGACCCGCAACGTCCCAACATGTCCAAACTGCGCTCGCTGACGGCCTGGCTGTTCGCCTTGCTGAGCGTTTCGAGCACGGTATACGCGGCGCCATCGGCATCGCCGGGCGAGGCCGATGCAGGTACAGCGCAATGGCGATCGGCGCTTCACTACACGCCGCAACGCAACTGGATGAACGACCCCAACGGGCTCGTCTTCTACAAGGGCCTGTATCACCTGTTCTATCAACACAATCCGGAAGGAAACACGTGGGGCAACATGTCGTGGGGACATGCCACCAGCCACGATCTTCTTCACTGGAGCGAGCAGCCTGTCGCCATGCACGTCAATGAAACCGAGGAGATTTTTTCCGGCTCCATCGTCGTGGACGCACACAATACGTCGGGCCTGGGAACGGCGAATTCGCCGCCGCTGATCGCGCTCTATACGAGCGTATACAAGGCCGGCTCTGGACATCAGCCGGGCACTCAGGCGCAATCGCTTGCCTACAGCACGGATGAGGGCAAGACGTGGCGTCAATACGCACGCAATCCGGTGCTGACGCTCGACCCGGAATCGCAAAATTTTCGCGATCCGAAGGTGTCATGGTATGCGCCGGGAGGTTATTGGCTGATGACCACCGTCGTCGCCGATGCGCACGTCGTCAAGATGTACCGCTCGAACAATCTCATCGACTGGGACTTCCTCAGCGACTTCAGTCTTCCCGGCGTTCCTCATCAAGGGACGCTCTGGGAGATGCCCGATCTGTTCCCGCTGCCTCTCGATGGAGACAGCCGCAAGCAGAAGTGGGTGATGATCGTCAACGTCAATCCGTGGTCGATTGCCGGCGGATCCGGCGCGATGTATTTCGTCGGCCACTTCGACGGCAGGACGTTCACACCGGAGAACGTGGCGCCGCCAGGTTCGGATCCTTCGCGCTACCAGTGGCTCGATCACGGCGCCGATTACTACGCAGCCGGAACCTTCGCCAACGCGCCGGACGGCAAGGCGGTCACGATCGGCTGGATGAGCAACTGGGACTACGCCGAACGCATACCGACCACGCCCTGGAAGGGCGCAACGGCGCTCCCTCGCGTGCTCGCGCTGAAGACCGTCGACGGCGTACCGCAACTGACATTCGAGCCGGTGCAGCAATATGCGTCGCTGGTCGGTGAAGGCTCGACCACGCGCATAAAAGAACTCAGTGTGTCCTCGCGCGTACAGGAGCTCGGCCGGCTCACCCGAGGCGTCGTGCAGAATATCGAGGTGACGTTGAGCCCGCATTCGGCTGAGCGTGCCGGTCTCATCGTGCGAGGCTCGGCGAATGGCGATGTCGGCACCCGCATCTTCTACGACACCGCGAATCAGACGTTGACGCTCGACCGTTCGAAGTCAGGCGAGACCGGTTTCTCGAATGCCTTCAGCAAGCAGCACATTGTCAACCTGCCACTCGTGAACGGGAAGTTGCATCTCACCGTGGTGGTCGACAGGAATTCCGTGGAAGTATTTGCCGACCACGGCCGTACCGTCATCACGGATCTCGTCTTTCCGGCCGCAAACGATAACCGGGTTTCGGTCTTCGCCGACGGCGGCACGGCGGCATTCAGCGATATGGCGATCACCAATCTCGTTCCGGCCAATTAGCAGAGTATGCTGGTGACAAACGACTTCTCGCGGGCGGCCAGCCACCGCTCGCGGAGACTTGCGCAGTGACGCCGGCGCTACGCGTCGAAGAGCGAAGCAAAGCATGAAGCCGGCCGCGGTGCGATAACAACAAACTATATGGAGGCGACACATGTTGATCGGCGTACCGAAGGAAATCAAGAACCATGAATATCGCGTGGGTTTGACGCCGGCGAGCGTGCGCGAATTGACCAGCCGTGGTCATCAGGTGATGGTGCAGTGCGGGGCGGGCGCCGAGATCGGTCTATCCGACGAGGCCTACGCGGCGGCCGGAGCAACGTTGTGTAGTACTGCGGCGGAAATCTTTGCGCAGGCCGGCATGATCGTCAAGGTCAAGGAGCCGCAGCCTGCCGAGTGCGCGATGTTGCGGGCGGGACAGATCCTCTATACGTACCTGCATCTCGCGCCCGATCCTGTGCAGACCGCCGCATTGGTGAAGTCCGGCGCGGTCTGCATCGCTTACGAGACGATCACCGGTCCGGGCGGCGGGCTGCCGTTGCTTGCGCCCATGAGCGAAGTGGCGGGCCGCATGTCGATCCAGGCCGGAGCGGCGCATCTGGAAAAATCGAAGGGCGGCATCGGCTTGTTGCTCGGCGGCGTGCCGGGTGTTGCACCGGCGCATGTGGTGATCATCGGCGCGGGCGTCGTCGGAACCAATGCGCTGCAGATCGCGGTGGGAATGGGCGCGAAGGTCACGAGTCTCGACACCAACGTGGATCGCCTGCGTCAACTGGATCTGGTTTTCGGCAATCGCATCACGACCCTCTACTCGAATGGCCAGAGCATCGAAGAGTCCGTGCTCGACGCCGACCTCGTGATAGGCGGCGTGCTGATACCGGGGGCGGCGGCGCCCAAGCTCGTCACGCGGAACATGATTGCGGGGATGAAGGCGGGCGCGGTTGTCGTCGACGTGGCGATCGATCAGGGCGGCTGCTTCGAAACTTCGCATCCGACTACGCACGCCAAGCCGACCTATCTGGTCGACGGCGTCATCCACTATTGCGTGGCGAACATGCCCGGCGCAGTGGCCAGAACCTCTACTTTCGCGCTGAACAATGCGACGATTCGTCACGCGATCGCGCTTGCGGACAAGGGCTGGAAACGCGCGCTCAAGGACGATGCGCATCTGAAAGCCGGCTTGAACGTGTGCGAAGGGCAGGTGACCTACAAAGCGGTCGCAAGGGATCTGAACTACGCGTACGTCGCACCCGATAGCCTGCTAGGCTGAGGCCGGCAGCGATGCCGTGGACACGCGGCGCGTGTCCACGCCACGATGATGGGTTGGGGTTGTCCGTCGAGGTTGTCTGTTTGATCCGCGGCTCGTCAGCCTTAAATCTGGCAGCATGATGCTCACCTCCTGGAACACGAAAAACAGAGGGAACCCCATGCTCTGCACCCTGTCGATCCGTGGGATGGTGGTTCGAAATGTGCGATTCCGAACGGCGCATTGGCCCGGTTGAATGCGACATTAGCACGACGTGCCCCTCAGTCATGCGATGCGGAGGTTGCAGTCGAATACAACCTCCTGTCAGGGGCTTTGAGCGGCCATCGGACCTCGGCTGAATTGCCACACTGGTCTGGTCACTCATCGGCGACCGCGACGTATGTCAATGAAAACCCGACAAGCCGATACGCTGCCCGGGTACATCACCGGACTCAGCATGAAACATTCGGATTTCCATATCGGCCTCGAATTCATTGGCATCGCCGGCTTCTGGTGGCGTTGTACCGATGTCGGCACGCGGACCATTGTTGCCATCCAGCTTGATCGCGACGATCCTGACTGGTTTCGCGGGCCGCCCTATATCGCAAAGGAGGTGGTGTTTGACGAGCACGAAATCGCTGCCTGTCATCTGACGGAGGAGGAGGCGATCAAGGCCGCCATCCATAAACATGAAACGTCCGGACATCCAGGTTTCCCACACGAGGTCGTCACGCACATGATGGACGCGCGGTGGAAAGGCCCTGAAGCCCGTTACCCGCACAAGGGCGTCCTGCGGTTTGACCGGCGGCGTCCAGACGGCGAAATCCTCCATCCGTACGCGGGCCGGAAAGACGGGACACAGTGGAATGTGGAACTGTATCTGCCGTTCCTGCGCACCTACGCTGAAATGCCGGAGCGTGCGTTCATTGCGTTGCCGATCGCGACGGCTGTCGACATCCGCCAGCGGGCCGATCAGGCATAAGTCGCGGCTGCGTAACTGGGGTTATCGTACTTTCCGCGCAAAATCTGGCGGTAGCCGTGCGCAGACCCGCTTGCAGCAAGGCGGTGTTTTCCGCGCAATCAGCGATTTCGCAAGTTCTTGATCAATATGGATTTCCAGGATCAAAGGGCCAGATTTTGCACTGAAAGTACGATAACCCCTTAGGGGTGTTCAGCAATGAGCATTCCTACCGCGATTCGTTTGACAGCAAGCAAGGTCCATTCAAACACGGCGTTTCATTGTCGAAACGCTTCTGCTCGATTCTCCGCGTTCGCAAACTCCTCGGCGCATTTTCTCGCCACCTCTGCCACGCGGGCCGGGAGGTGGCGCATAAATTGCAAACAGATGTCGCAACGACAGTTTTCGAGGATGGCGTCACTCGTATCTGGAATGTGCGGTGCCGGGTGACGCCGACATAAAGTTAAAGAAGGAAGGTAGCCAGTCATGTACAAAATTTTATCGACTGCTTTGTTGGCGGCTGCGATGGCGCTGACGGCGATGCTTGCAGGTTGTGGCGGCGATAACGCCGCGCCGAAGAGCGGTGGCACTGCGGCCGTATCGACCAACATGCCTGCCGCCGCATAAGCACAGAAAACGTCGCGACGATGAGCGTCGTCGGATCAGGCTTGTCGGGGGCGCTGCGTTACCGTCCCCGCCCATCACTCGACCGTCACCGACTTGGCCAGGTTGCGCGGCTTGTCCACGTCCGTGCCGCGCGCGCACGCGGTGTGATACGCCAGCAACTGCAACGAAACCGCATGCAGAATGGGCGACAGCACGCCGTAATGACCTGGCATCCGGATCACATGCACGCCTGGCTCAGTGACGATGCGAGTGTCGGCATCCGCGAAGACGTATAGCTCGCCGCCGCGCGCGCGCACTTCCTGCATGTTCGACTTCAGCTTCTCGAGCAACGCATCATTCGGCGCAATGGTCACCACCGGCATCGCGTCGGTGACGAGCGCAAGCGGCCCATGCTTCAGTTCGCCCGCCGGATACGCTTCCGCGTGGATATACGAAATTTCCTTCAGCTTCAGCGCGCCTTCGAGCGCGATCGGGTAATGCAGGCCGCGGCCGAGAAACAGCGCGTTTTCATGGCGCGAGAACTCTTCGGCCCACGCGACGATCTGCGGCTCGAGCGCCAGCACGCTGCTCACCGCAGCCGGCAAGTGGTGCAGTTGTTCCAGATATTGCTTTTCCTGTTGCGCGTCGACACGTCCACGCAGACGCCCTAGCGTAACGACCAGCATGAACAAAGCGACCAGTTGCGTCGTGAATGCCTTGGTCGACGCGACGCCGATTTCGGTGCCAGCGCTCGTCAGGAAAGACAGCGAGGTCTGCCGCACCATCGCGCTCGCGGCGACGTTGCAGACCGCCAGGGTGTGTTGGTGGCCGAGCGCCTGCGCGTGCCTGAGCGCGGCGAGCGTGTCAGCGGTTTCGCCGGATTGTGAGACCACGACAACAAGCGCGCGCGGATTCGGTACCGATTCACGGTAACGGTATTCACTGGCAATCTCGACTTGCGCGGGGATCCTTGCGACCGATTCAAGCCAGTATCTGGCAATGAGCCCCGCGTGGTGGCTCGTGCCGCACGCGAGCATGAGCACGCTGTCGATACTGTTGAATACCGCTTGCGCTTGCTGGCCGAACAGCGCGGCATCGAATGACCCGGTTGGCGCAATCGTGTCGGAAATTGCCTGCGGCTGCTCAAAGATTTCCTTCTGCATGAAGTGACGATACGGCCCGAGTTCGATCTCGCCTCCGTATGCGGCAACCGTGCGCACGTCGCGCCGCACAGCGGCGCCGCTCCGATCGACGACGTTCACGCCGTCCACCGTTAAATCGACCACGTCACCTTCTTCGAGGAACATGAATCGATCGGTATTGCCGGCAAGCGCGAGCGCGTCCGACGCGAGGAAGTTTTCGCCCTCGGCGATGCCGACCACCAGCGGCGAGCCAGCACGTGCGCCGACGACGCGATGCGGCTCGTCCTTGCTGAAGACCGCGATCGCATACGCGCCGTGCAGTCGCCTCGTCGCCTGCTGAACCGCCGCGAACAGATCGCCCTGGTACACGCTGTGGATCAGGTGCGCGATGACCTCAGTGTCGGTCTCGCTGACAAACTCGTAGCCATTCGCGTGCAGCTGCCCTCGCAGCGATTCGTGATTTTCGATGATTCCGTTATGGACCAGCACGATCGCGTCGCGCGAGAAGATCGGGTGCGCGTTGTGCACGAGTGGCGCGCCATGCGTCGCCCATCGCGTATGTGCAATGCCGGTCACGCCTTCGAAGCGCATGCTGTGCACCTGGGCATCGAGGTCCGCAACGCGCGACACGCTGCGCACGCGCTTCGCCTGTCCGTCGACCAGCGCCGCCACGCCGCACGAGTCGTAGCCCCTGTATTCGAGGCGCCTCAGACCCTCGAGCAGAACCGGAATAATGTTACGTTGCGCGATCGCGCCGACAATGCCGCACATGGTGTGAGCCCTCGGAATGATGTGCGCTACGGCGAAGCCGGAGCGCACGTGGCGAGCAGGTGCCCTGACCCGGTCATGAACGATTGCCTCTGCGACACCGTTGCATTCTCGGACCGCCGGCCGATGCCAGTCTTGTGAACTGGCTCCAGAACCGCGGCAAGACTTACGGTATCTCGGCCGCTTAACGCGACCGTGAGCTCGAGAAGCAAAAGCGCGCGTTTGGCAATGGCTAGCGCGGTACGCATATTTCTCACCTGCTCCTCGCGTCTGCAGCCCACGCACGTGCGTGGCCCAGGATCGGTGCAGCAAAACGTTTCGTAACGAAGCCTGCACCCCAGACACCTGACCCAGACGACAAAGGTGGTCCTACAGCATCCATCTCACGTCCGATAACGGCGTCGGGAGCGCCATTGGCGCTCCTCTATCCGGGCTTAGTAGTTGCAACACGTCAGAAAAAGAGTACGACGCATTGTTGCCATCGCATTCAGCAAGTGTTGCGCCATGACCGCGTGTCGCCCTGTTTATTTTGGTTACCTTAACGCGTGTTGCGGATGACGGCTTCAGGCGATCTGATCTGTTTCATTCGTGAAACGCGTCATCGCACGGCCCGCGTCCAAAATAGCCTCCAGAGTCAGGCTTGAATACCTGATGCGCGTCATCTAGCGCGGTAAACATTTATCTATTCGTGAACTGCAAACAGGAAATCACCGAACGATGCGACAACCACGTTTTCAAGGAAGCGATGCCGATCCGTTTGTGCAGCACCGCGTCGCGCAATACATCCGTCGCTCGCGTCGGAAAAGCTATAGACCCAAGCGTTTCCTTTCCGGTACGCTTCCTGCGGTTCAGGTCGGGCCCCAAGGCGTCACCTGAAACGCTGAAATGATCTGACAGCTTCGGGCTGCCGGATTTGTTACATTCGTGAAAAGTCATTGCACCGCCAGTAATGCGGATTGACTTCAGGGTTGGGCTAGCGACTCGAAGTGCTTTATTTGGCATTGCAAACGTATACATATTCGCTTCTCATCAGCGGACAATCACCCGACGATACGACAGCCAAGCCGTCAACGAAGTGATGGCGATTCACTTATGCAGCGCGCCGCTACGTGAAATACATTCATACGTCACGCCAGCAGGCCCAGAGACGCGTGCGTTTCACTTCTGCTACATTTCTCTGCAATCTAGATCGTGGCTCATTGCATCACTTGCGACGAGAAGTATTCCACGCAATGAGCTCCGCACGGAACCAGTCTCTTGTTGCGCGGAAATCTCCAGACAGTAGGCGCAGACCCGCACGGTTCAACGCTATGCCTCTATATCGGTATGTCTTTCTCCGTCAATTGACACACCGTCTCAATGTCATTGCGATCGTGTGCGTCGAACGTCTCCGGGTCCGCGCGCGGCTGGCGATGGCCGATTCTCGCAAATAGATGCCATACATGCACGAACAAAACTGAAACGTTTTCTGTTTGCGCCTCTCATCACTCTCCTTCGGTTGCAATGACACTCACCCACGCCACGGCGAGCGCAGGGCTGTGGTTCGATATTTGCTGTGACTCTCTTAGCGACAACCGGGATCGCACGCGGGCGCGGCCAGAACCCTGATCATATTGCGACCCATCTATTGCTGAAAGGTGCTGTTCCCGCCATGGCGCGAAGAATCAGGCAACCCGGCTTGCGTAAGAGTAAAGCATCCTTGAACCCGAAGGTGACCCGGTCAATGGGTAAGGTTGAAGGGGAGGCGCTCCCCGCAGGACGTAAATGCGCCAAATTTGTAACGTTTCGAACGACGCTAGCCCTTCAGGAGGCAACCATGAAAGCGAGAAGATCGTACAGATCTTTGTTGGTATGGGGTGCGGTGCTCCCTTGCCTATGCCTGGCGCTGGTTGGGGTGGCCGCAACGCCGAATGCGCCGAATGCTTTCGCGGGCGGGAAGAAGCCCGGCCATGACGTACTTCCGCCATACGAACGGATACCCATCAGGCTCCAGACGCTTCCCACGGGCCCTCACCCGAGCGAGGCAATGGACAAGAACAAAGTAAAGCCTGAACAGAAATAGCGCTGTACTTCATCACCCCGGGGGAACGTCAATCAATTAGACAACCGACGTGCGAGGCTTGTCATGAGTGCAATGCGAATGTTTCGTTTCCCGAGGTTCTTTGCGCACAGCCTGGCTGTGCTATGGCTCTGTGCCGCGGCGAACGTCAGTCTGGCTGTGCCAGCCGATGCGCAAATCGACCTCAAAATCCTGGTCATAACCAGCCAGCAGGCCTTTGATGAAAAGCGGCCCGAGTTGCAAGCGACCCTGGCGATTCTCGACCGAGTCGGCACGCCGTACGACATTTATCGTTACGACAGCAACAGTCCGAGCCCGATCCCGCCTACCCTTGAAACTGGCGATCACGCCATGTACCAGGGCATCATCCTGCCCGTGAGCGACTACAGGTACATGAATCCGTTTTCGGGGGGCGCTATCGCCCAAACCATCGCGCGCTATCAGTTCAAATATAACGTCAGAGTGGCAAGCTTTTACACCTGGCCGGGTGACACAGCTTGCCTGCAATATTCCGGTTACCGGGATACGACCGCTTCCCCGCTGGCCTCTACGCTGACTACGGCCGGCAAGGCGATGTTCCCCTACATGAATGCGGGTACCAGCAGTGCAAACCCGTTGACCGTGCAAAATGCCTGGACTTATTTTGTGTCCCCGGCGAGTCCCCTGCCGACAGGCGCTAGCGTGACACCCGTGCTTCAGGCGGTGGCGTCGGACAATGTGACGTACTCGTTAGCCGCTACGTGCCTGTTCAGCAATACCGCACCGCTCGCGGGAGACAGCACGTCGCGCGAGATCCTCGCGCTCACGTTCGATAACAATCCATATCTGATCCACTCGATGACGCTCTCCTATGGCGTGATCAATTGGCTCACGAGAGGCATTTTTCTCGGCAACCGGCACGTGTACATGGACCCGCAGGTGGACGACGTCGGTATCTCTGACGAAATCTTTCCCTATGCGGAATTGCCAAACGGCTGGTATGACGTGAGAACGAATCCGTGGACGTTCCTTGGCACATGTCCTCTCGGCAATCCGCCGGGATCCGTCGATCCGAACACGGGCACCACGGCTTGCGAATACCGAATCATCGGCTCGGATTTCAACAACGTGATGGCCTGGCAGGACAACGTGAACGCCAATACCGCAGGCGCAGGCGCGCTGAAGTTCAGCATGGCTTTCAATGGTGTGGGATTCGGCACCGCTTACGGGGGCCGGGGCGGATACCCGACCGTCGGCACGGACACCCTGAGCGCTCAGGTCAACGCAAACGAGTTTAATTTCAAGTGGATCAGCCACACGTATGACCATGAACTCCTGGATCCATTGACATACAGCCAGGTGCTCACCGAACTGCAGTCGAATGACGCGGTTGCCGGGAATTTCGGATTCGAAAATTACAGCAAGGTACCCCTCGTCACGCCGGAGATCTCCGGACTTTACGCCACGGCTCCGTTGCAAGCGATGGTCGCGTTCGGTACGAAATATGTGGTTTCCGATGTATCGAGGCCGACACCGCCGTCCGGCACGCCTGGATGCCCCACAACCAACCAGGGTACCAACTGGCAGCTGCCGACTTTCAATAGTGGCAAGTACAACTGCGTCAACCCGGGCATCTTCGAGATTCCCCGCTACCCGACGGCACTGTTCTACAACGTGTCGACGCAGCAGGAATGGGTTAACGAGTACAACTTCTTCTATGGGGCTAACGGAACAGATCCCACGCGGTGGGGCTATGACCTGACCTACGCGCAGGTGGTGGGCAAGACGTCGGACACGCTGCTTTCTTACCTGCTCACTTATGACCTGCGGCCGCTGATGTTCCATCAGTCAAACCTGCGCGCCTACAGTGGGACAAGTTTTCTTCTGGGTGATCTGCTGACTGAAACGCTGGTCAAGTTCAACACGTACTACAAGGGCCTTGCCATCGTCAGTCCCTACCTGGCCAACATTGGCGATCTCGCGAAACAGCGCCTCATCTACAGCACGTCCAGTGTTACGGGCGTGCTCACACCTGGCAAGTCGATCGTGCTGAGTGCAACGCGAAGCGATGGGCAGTCCGTCGTGGTTCCCGTCACAGGAATTACCTTTGGCACGTCGACCGAAACGTATGGTGGTCAGCATGTTTCCTACATAACGCTCGTTTCGGCGACCGCCTATACGACCCAGGTGACACCGGCACCCGCATGGCCACCCGCCTTGCAGTAGCCGCTTGAGTGGCTTCGGTCTACGTGAGCCACGACGAACGCCCGCCAGCAGTACGTACCGCGGGCGTTTGCAGTTCTCGCATCCGGCTGAGGACTGCCAGCGCTCCAGCGCGCCATCCTCGATCCACGACGTGAGGCGGCCCCGCCGGCGCACCCCCGCCTCACATTCCTGCCAGCTCCGCACCTCGAACGACATCTTGGGAATGTGGTGACGGCAATCAGCGTTGTACTTTTGCAGCATCGGGGGCGACCGGTCAAACGAAATGGGACGCCGTCTTAACTACACCGTTCAGACACCGACGTGCACCAACGCCAACGCCCGACGAAAATGATCTCTGCTGCTGGAAAGAAGTCAGGCGGCTGCCATCCGAACCTGCTGCGATAGTGATGTGAAGCCGTCCGGATTGTTCGATTGCCAGCACCAGTGGTCGTCGCACATCCGCTCGATGCCGCATTGCGCGCGCCATCCGATAATCTGCTCGGCCGCCGAAGGATTCGCATAACAGATGCCGATATCGCCAGGACGCCGAGCGACCATTTCGTACGGCACCGGCCTGCCCGATGCCTGCTCGAATGCGCGTACCACGTCGAGCACGCTATAGCCTTTGCCCGTGCCGAGATTCACCGTGAAGCTCTCGCCCTTCGCGGACAGCGTGTCGAGCGCGGCGAGGTGTCCGCGCGCAAGATCGACGACGTGAATGTAGTCTCGCACGCCCGTGCCGTAGTCGCCGCCGAATATACGCCACGGAAAGCGGGTGCCCGGTGACCGTAGTAACGACGCAATGAGCCGATGGATTACTGCAACATGAACATTTCGTATTCAAGCAACTCGAGCTTGCGATCGAGCATCCATAGCCCGAGCAGCACGGCGACGAGCAGCGACAGAGCAAAACCATAGCCATAGAAGACAGGACCGGACATCAGCGTGAATGCTGTTAACAGTCCGTTAAGGATGCTGAATGTTCCGATCAGAACGAGCGCGGATCGCCGCCGGTCAAGGTAGAGAAAGCTGTTCATCATCGCCAGGAACAGCATTTGCAAACTCGTCGCGATGACCTGCACGTACAGAAGCGGCAGGTACATCTTTGAGATTCCCAATTGGGCGAGCAGCGTTGCACTGCCGGCAAAAAGCACCAGTGCAGTGACTGATTGGATCTTGACAATGTCGAATAGCGCACTGCGGAGCGCGTGGATCATTGCATCGCGCGCGTATTCAATTTGTTGCAGCGACTCGCCTTCTCGTACCGCGGCGTTAAACGCTTCATAGTGCCCCGCGAATTCCGTCTCCATGCGAAGCATGAATACCGCCATGCCGGGCGTGATTGCGAGATAGGCCAGGAATACCGGAATGTCATAGATGATCGAAGCGTGAAGCGGGCCGATCACGACCTGTCCGGTGCCAGGCGCATACCAGAACATAATCTTGTCGGTCCAAACCGCGATGTTGTACAGGATGCCGATCAGCATCAGCGATGGATACCGGTAGCCTCTCCTGAATAGATCGAATGCGATCACTCGTCTGGCGGAAAAACCGCGGTAGATACGTAACAACAGGAGGGCAAGGAGCACACTCTGTCCGATTACAAAGCCGAGGACCAATCCTTCTATGCCGAAGCGCCTAAGGCCAAGTGCTGCGACAGTGGTCAGCAAATAGCCGAGGAAGAAAGTCCACAGAATCGCACCATATTGCTTAAGGCCCGATAGAAAAGTTGTTGCAAGCCAAATGTTGCACAGCACGACAAACCCGGTAAGCATCAGTATGCAGTAGAGGGGGCTCTGATCGCGAAAAAAACGGGCGATCAGCATGGCGCCGATGGCGATCGCGGCGGTTGTCACCGCCAGCACGACACCGCTGAAATTTGGCAATATCGCTTCAGCGTGTTTATCGAATAGACGATCGCTGGTGAACCGGGTGAGCGCAAGTTGCATCGGCCCGGTCGCGATCAGGCTCGCGGCAATCAGATACGTGGCGGATACCTGAAACTCCGAAACGATCGCGTTGGGCAGCATGGACGAGGCAGAAAGCAACCCTACCAGCAAGATGCCCACAATCGACCATATCCACGGCCCAGCGCCCGCGAGTCCGGCGTAGGTATATGCCTGCATGAGCCCGAGCACCGTGTTGCGCCGGATCAACCTACGCAGTTTAATACCGATTGCTGCCATCGACGGTTCCTCGCTTATCTTTGCGCGGCATGCGGGCATGTCTGGCCCGCACCCCACAATGGAACGCGGCTCGGGTCCTGTTCGTCGGGCAGTGCGATCAGTCTTGTGTAGAGATCGTGGTACGAACTGATCATGCGCTCCTGGGTGTAATAGCGTTCAACGCGCGCAATGCCTGCCTGCTGCGCCGCGCGCCAATTGCTCTCGTTGGAGATCAAGCCTAGCGCCTCGTGTGCCAGTGCCGCAGGATCGGCGATCGGGACGACACGGCCCGCGGCTCCTAAGGCTGCGTCATCGCCATCGAGACCATAAATCAACTCGCGGCATGCTCCGACATCAGTCGTGACCGCCGGCACTCCCGCAGCGAAGGCCTCGAGGATGACTAGCGGCAGAGCTTCGGAGATGGAGCTCAGAACCAGCACGCCGATCTTTGGCAACACATCTTCGATCCGTTGGAGGCCTAGAAGCTTCACTTTGTTGGCGAGGCCAAGGCTTTCAGCCAAACCGTGACACTCGGCTGCATACGATTCGTCCTCGCTTTCCGGTCCCGCGATCCAGGCTTCGGCTTCCGGCATCTGTTTGACAACCGTGAGCATCGCGCGGATGAAAGTCTTTACATCCTTGATCGGCACAACACGACCTATCAGGCACAGGACCTTCGGCACCCCGGCGGAGCGCTGCGCGCGTAGTGGCGCCAGGCGTTGCAGGTCGACGCCGTTCGGGATTGTATGGGTCTTCCGCGCGGGCGCGCCGTCGATAACTTGCCGACGCCGGTTGTCTTCATACAATGCGACGATGTCTTCGGCCGCGGAGTAGCTCACGCGTCCCAGCGCTTCGAAGAAGCGCGCCCACATCTCATGGAAGTAGCCGACGCGCGACGCGTCGTACTCGATCAGGCTACGGTTGTCGTGAATCCATCGGCTCTGGAACAAATCAATCTTGCGCTCCTTCGTATAGATGCCATGTTCCGATATCAGCAATGGGCGGCCGCGTCGATAGTGCAGCAGCGCTCCGAGAAAACCAGCGTACCCGGTTGATATTGCATGGTAGGTGCGCACCGGGATCAACTGCTCGGCGATCCGCGCGAGTTGCCACAGCGGCTTGTGCATGATGCGCACAGTCCAGAAGTAATCAGTGAAAGACGGGTCGCTGCAATGGGCGCGGTATTGGTCTGTAAGAAAATCCCAGGCTTCGCGGCTGTATAGGAACTTACCCTCGCTAAGAGGATGGCCTGGCTTCAGGTCGTCGAAAACGCTTCTTAGCAGCGTGTCCGGGAGCCCCTCGCCGGCAGGATGACGGAATTGTTCGTGCAGCTCCGCCATGCGCGCGAAGGCATCGCGTTTGGCACGTACTGCGCGGACCGCGGGCGGCGGTGTGAACGAGTATAAATAGTGATTTTCCAGATGAACGACGTTATCCGGCAGTTCGTACGACATCTTCGCGTAGTCCTCGGGTTTGCTGCCGAGGAAGCACAATGCGAACGTATACTCGGGAAACGCTCGAATGATGTGATTCACCCAAGTCGACACGCCGCCGCTGACATACGGAAATGTCCCTTCGAGCAGCAGCGCCACATCGGCCGATGCCGCGCGCGGTAACACGTTGCCGAGTGCGTCGGTCGCTTTGGCAGAAGTCCCGTGATGTGCCAGATTGAAGCCGGCATCGCGCTTCATAGTTAGTGTCCCTCGTCATGTAATCCAGTACGCGACAACCGCATCGAGCAGAGGTGGGGGAGTCGCAGTCACCTCGTTGAGCAAACTCCGCACTCGTGCATAGTCGCCGCGCAGATAAGCAAGCTCGGCGAGGTACGGAAGGATCCGCTTGCGCGGAAAGCCGCAGTCGATCGACTTCGCGAACATGACCTCGGCGTCGTCGAGGCATCGCATCTCGAATTCCAGTCGTCCGCGTAGTCGCCACAGTGCCGCGTCGCCTGGATGCGTTCGCAGTGCATTTGTCGCGTGGCAATTGGCCTGCTCGAGCGCATTGCGATAGACATCGCCTTCCACGAGGCGGGCATAAACCAGTTCGCTGTAGAGCTCCGCAAGCGTCTTGTCGATCCGGAAGCGTTCTTCGTCGGACAGCGGCGATGCAAGCTTATGCCGTTCGAGAAGGATGCGCTGCGTCAGCGCTTTCTCCAGCCTGTCGAGCATTCCGTATGCGAGCAGCCGGATGTCGTCGACCGGGTCGTTGAGCATTACATGCAATATCGGACTCGCCGTCCGAGGAGGCATGGACTGCAGGGCGAACAGTGCAGTTACCCGGCGCCATGTGGTGGCCCGACGGTTCAGCAGGTCTTCCTTGACTTGGCTTCCCTGCGTATAGGAAACGTTCGAGAGCAGATGCGACGAGAATTGCGGTTCGCGGATAAACGCGATAAGCGCTTGCTCGTCGAGTCTCGGAAGAGCAGCTGAGCGGAGCGTCGCCATGTTTCGGCCGATCGTTGCTGCGATCGATCGGCATACATTGTGCGCGCCGCGAAGCACTGGCGAAGGTCTCTGTGGTGAGACGCGACGGTCACCACAAGCAGGCGCCTCGCACGCGCCATTCGCGAGCGCTTGCGGTTGTTCGTACGAAGTATCAAGTTGCCCCATCGCAGTTCGCCATTAGCTGTTTCAATGGGTCGGCAGGCGCGCCGGCACTCAGATGCGCCCAGTGAGCGACGACGCGCGCGCGTTCGAAGTCGATGCCGAACTGGGCGCGCACGTCGCTTTCGATCAGCTGCAATCGGCTTTCGACGGCGACGTCACCGGACAGTGGCATCAGGAATATCAGCGCCCACGCGCCGTCGCCGCGCAGGGTCCACTGCATATGACGTCCACGGTTTGCCTGCACGATATAGTCAAACAGCGCTTGTGCCTGTCTGCTTGCGTCGAACAGCAGGGCGACGACCGACGACTCGATTCCGCCCTCGCGCTCCAAATACAGAAGACGGGCATATTCGAGTGCGAAGTCGTACGGACAGTCGGGAAAATCGCTCAGCAAGTCGCACGTGATCGAAGCATGCCGGGTGCCATTCGCATAGTAACTGCACAAGGCGAACATGAACCGAAGGTTGTCGTTGGTCAGTGCAAGAAACGGTAGTTTCGATACCAGCAAAATTCCAACGGTCTCCTTTCCGGCCGCGACCAACGGCGCGCAGACGATATATCTCGAAGGCGCGCCCGTACGCACGTCTATGGACTGCAGATGGGCGAGTGCCGATTCGTCGAGTGCATGCGCAATCAACGGATCGCTCGCTTCGAGTTCGAACGGTAGCCCGACGCTCGCCACCGGTTGGTCAGACAACCTTCCCTGGCGAACTTCATAGACCTGAGCCGATTCGATTTGGCATGACTGTGCGACGGTTTCGAGGAAACGTTGCGCGCCGGCGAGCGACACGTCGCCGACGATGTGCGCGGGCCACGCGGATCCCTGCAGTGTGAGGTCGCGCAACCGGATCAGCGTATCGCGCAGCGTGACAGGCCGGACCAGAAGGTCCTGTTCGAGCCGCTCATGCGACAGTCGCAGGAGGAATTGATTGTTCGTCAGTATCGACAACCGCTCGCTTAGGTAATCGTTCGACACGCGCGCCTGGCGAAGACGGCTAGTCCATGTGTCGCTGAACTGGCCCGATAACAGCACGGCGACCAATCCACCGAAATAGTAGCCACGCGGGAATGATTGCGACACGGGCAACGCGCCATAAAATGTCACCCATGCACCGAGCAGGATCATGCTGCAGCCGACCCCGCCAACCGTGCCATAGCGCAGTGCGACGAATATCGGCATCAGCCACAGCCATGGAAACTCCATCGTCAGGAGCAACGGATCGGACGGCACTGCTGCTCTGCATGCGGCGATCACGATGGCTGATAAAAGTATTGTTTCCAGTGCCACGTGAAGCGCGGAATGCTCCTGGGGCAGCAGCGATGCGAAGCGCGCCGACTGGGTCAGGTGAGCAAGACGTGATCCAAAACGGGCATGCTGAATACGCTCGGTCTCAGAGGGTTTGGTACCGGTCCGCGCGTCGAACTGCGGTGTCTTGGTGTCAGTGGCCATCTTTAACCTCAAGCGACCTGGTGAATTTTCCCCGACGCGATTGCCTCGCATGTGGCAACCGCGTCGTTTTCTCGCAGCCGTACCTCGCGATGCTTACCACGCTGGGCCGGGGATTGTCACCGTGCTGCCCGCTGACATCGTAATGCTCGAGATCGACTGGCCGCCGTACGTCTCTAGCCTGTTGCCGTAGTTGATGCCGGTGAGCGGAACCGTGACAGCATTCGTGGTCGTGAGCCTGATGCTGTTCTTCGACGAACCGAGCAACAGCGTACCTGCCACGCCGGAGTTGTTATAGGCCATGCGCGCCGCCATCGCGACCCCGGCATCCGCCTCGCTTGGGCTGAGGATCGGCAGTGCGAACAGCGTGTTGTACTTGTTCAACGTCTCCGCGATCAGGTCGCCGAGCAGGGTTGCGGTGCTCCCGGTCGCATACACACGCAGGTTGGGCTGGTGGAACATGATCGGGTCGATGTCGTATTTCAGCAGATAGCGCAACCAGATCTCGGACTCCTTGTCGAGGACCTCCTTGTAGCTCAATGCGTGATCCCACGTCGGCCACACACCGCCCGGCGCATAGAAGTGGTTGTATTCGGAGACCCATTCCGCCGGTGTCGACACGTTGTAGTAAAGGTTTGTCGGATGCCGTGGAATGATGAGGATGGCCGGTTGGTCATTGCTGTAGAAGCCAGCGTTGGGACTCGGATTGTTCCAGACTGGCTGAGACGTATCCGAAATCAGGTAGCGGATGCCAAAATCATACGCGGCGCTCAGGAAATTCGGATTGTTGAGCCCTGATACATCTGGCTGCACCATGTTGTTCTTGCTATAGAGCGTCAGACCGAGTTGCTTGGCAATCTTATTGTTCTGCTGCAACTCCGTATTCGCATCGGAGTAGCTGATATTGTCGAGATTTGCGTGGGTGTAGGTGTGACTGGTCCATTTGAACGCACCTTGCAACAGTTTTACTGCAGGCGTGAGTGTGTCGTTCGGATAGATTCCGGTGGCACCCTGTCCGACAAAAGGCCATTGGAGCTTGATTTTTCCAGCATTCGGCACCGTTGCATTCAAGGCGGTCTGCCACGTGACTGCGTTTGTGAAGTCGGCGCCGGTCATACGATAGGTGATCCCTGTCGAATCGGTCAGCGAAATCGTGTCCCAGATGTCGTCGTCGATCAGAACGTCATCCGGTTGCGGGTTCATGTAAACGTGACGCTGGCCGAGAAAGAAGCCCTTGGATACCCAGTTAATGATGCCGTACGCCAGTTGCAGCGAATGCCTCAGGTCAGGGTTTTCATCGGCCGTTATCGTCAGATTTTGGCGGCCGTCCGAGGCTGTATAGATCGAAGCGATCGCATAGCCGTCCGGGGTCGACAGGAGCGGCACCACGTTGCTTCCAGCTGGCGTCGCGAGGTAAGTCCACGCGTTCGTGATAACGATCGGATACGCGCCGTTGACGTAGTTGAACAAGCCACGGCCGGCCGAAGTCAGGCTCGCCGCAATCTGGCTGGTCGTCGTGTCGACGCCGTTGATAAGCGTCAATCCATAGTTATCGGGAAGTCCAGCGGGGTAGGTGTACAACGTCGACTGGCGGACGCGGAAGGACAACTCGTAGTTCCATAACGTCTGCCATTGCGCGGCGCTAAAGGCGCTCTGGTAAGAGCCGAGGGTGGAGTCGAAGTAGCCCAGGTTACCCGTGCTAAGCAGAATCCCCTGATAATGCCCGTTGCCAACGCCATCCGACAACATGCTTGCCGTAAGCGGTGTTTGCGTCGCAATCAAGGTGTCGTACGGCACGCCAACTTGATTCAGCACAGACTTGATCGCGGCAAAACTCGGTTCGTGTCCGTCTGCCGATACGACGAGAAGCTTCATGCTGATCGAGACTGGAGTTTCCGCGAATGCTTGCCCCGGCATCGTCGCAAACGACAGAACAATGACTTCTATCAGCATTGCAAGGAACATTGCAAATCGCGACAGCGGGCCGCGATGCATGGTGGGCGGCATAGTCCGGGAGAGCCACACTAATTTGGCCGGGAACACCGAGTCGGGTTTGGGAAATACACGCAGACAGCGCGAAGCCTGGAAAGAACGCATGATTTGAACCTCGACGCAAGGAATACGGGAAAAGCGATATAGCAATGGCGCCTGTTGGCACATTCATTTGAGCTTGTGTACCTCTTGCTGGGGGCGCGTCGGGTAACTGGTAGGCCGCACGGGTCCATGTAGCACCGGGCGATGAACCTTGAATATCGCGCTAGTCGCGCTCGTTCCGCTCGCAGGCGATGCGGGAGAGGTCTGCGCGGACAGGTGCACCTGTCCGGTCAATAGCATCAGACCCGTGCCAAGGACGAGCGCCGATTTTTGCGCCGGCGTTAGGGAAACTCTTGAGGCCATAATGAATACCCCCTCCAGGAAGTCGTTTTGCCGACACCGGTCGTCCGATCTCGGACGGCGTCGACATCAGGCGGTGTCATCTTTTCGCAAGGACCGTACCAGTGTTGTTCGCTCCTTGATGAGACTAGGTGTGTCGGCATCCGAACATAAATGGACTGTCAAAAAGAGGGAAATTGTTTCACCGCTGATACGTCAGATCGTGTGGCATCGAATATTTGCTGGCATCCGCAAGGTGCGATGTGCCTTCGCCTGATGGTGGCGGAGCATATCGACGCCGCTGGCAGCGGTAATGCTGCGGCGTATCAAAAATGTAACGCCATATATGTATAACTAATCATCGGTATGGTGCGCGAGCGAACAAGCCGCTAAATTTTTGTCGTCACTCGCTTGATTTTCGTTGGGTCTTCGGTTATTGCTCTCATGCAGAGAAGGCGAGAATTCTCTGCGAAAGTAATTTGGTACTGCAGAGAGTCCGATGTCGCCGATCGTCAGAAAAAAACGTGGCATGCGCCGCTGAGAAAAACATCGGTCGGCCATCACAGTATTTTCAGTGTCGTCGACGTAACAAAACATCGTCCGCGGATTTCCACCGCGGCCCGTCATCCCGCATGGGCAGCGGCGTGCGAGTCGAAGCCAGTGGGTGGTTTTGTCAGGACATAAAAGGGGTAAGCCGTGCAGAGCCTACAGTTGACGGGCCCGGGAGGCATGGTCTTGAGGGCGGGCAGGCGCCGCGTAACTAGCGTGGTGGTCCGTTGTGCCTTCATAGCGTCTCTCACGCTGCTTTCGGCGGACGCGCTCGCCGCACCGGTCGACCCTGGCACCGTCGCCCCCCCTTCTTCCACAACGTCCCGTACGCCGCTCCACGAGCAGGCGAACGCATTGCCGGATTCGTCCATGAAAAGCCCAACCGACGTGAGCAACTCCCCGGCTGAATCGCATGGGCCCAACATCGCGTTTTACTACGGTGCCCATGTTCCGGTACCCGAGTTGTCCGCGTTCGATGCCGTCGTGGTCGAACCGGGCAGCGGCTTCGATCCGAAAGCAGCGGACACGCCTCACACCGCATGGCTGGCGTATGTGAGCGTCGCCGAGGTGACTCGGGACCGAGCCTACTTCAAAGAGATTCCGAAAGCGTGGCTGCGCGGCGAAAACAAAGCGTGGGGCTCGGTCATCGTCGACCAGGCCGTACCGCAATGGCCGGAATTCTTTGTCGATCACGTGATCGCGCCGCTTTGGGCTCGCGGATTTCGTGGCTTCTTTCTCGATACGCTCGATTCCTACCAGCTCGAAGCCAAAACCGATGTCGAGCGCGCCCGTCAGCAAGCCGGCATCGTCGCTGTCATAAAGACAATCAAGTCACGCTTCCCGTCCGCCCAGTTGATTCTGAATCGCGGCTTCGAGCTGCTGCCTCAAGTTCACGATCTGGTGTACGCCGTCGCATTCGAGTCGCTTTACCGAAGCTGGAATCAGGTGCAACAGCGCTATGAGGAAGTCACACCGGCAGACCGCTCGTGGCTGCTTATGCAGGTGCAGGCGACGAAAGCCTATGGTTTGCCCGTTGTGTCGATCGACTACTGCCCGCCAGCCGACACGCAGTGTGCGCGAGAGACTGCCGCGAAGATCCGCGCGCTGGGCGTGATTCCTTACGTGACGGGACCTGCACTCGACATAGTGGGCGTCGGCGCGATCGAAGTGGAGCCGCGGCGCATCCTGGTGCTGCAAGACAGCGATCCGCGTGCCGACCTTGCACAATCCGATGGTGTTCGGTATCTCGGCATGCCGATCAACTATCTCGGTTACGACGCCGACTACATCAACGTAGCCGATTCCCTGCCACAACAGCCGCTCAACGACCGATATGCCGGAATCGTGTTGTGGATGAATCGAGATCATCCGCAGCCGCGAGAGCTGCGTGCCTGGCTCGCGAAGCAGATCGACGCAGGTATGCACGTCGCTGTAATCGCACGCTTCGGCATGGCACTTGATCGCAAGCTGCTCGAGAAGCTGGACTTGCAGCAGGTGGGCGGGTCGCCGCAGGGCGTGCTGCGGGTCAGAGCATTCGACCCGTCGCTAATCGGATTCGAGATGGCGCCACAGCCTGACTCGCACGACTATGTCGCGGTTCGGGCCGGTGCATCAGGTCGATCGCTGTTGCGGCTCAACGCGGGCGATTTCGAGGTCGACGCGGCGGCGATCACCCGATGGGGCGGCTACGTGATGCGGCCGTTTGTGGTGGTCCAGATGGCCGAAACGAATCAGGCACGCTGGGTGGTGCAGCCGCTCACGTTCCTGCAACAGGCGTTACGTCTGCCGGCGATGCCTGTCCCGGACACGACGACGGAAGCCGGCCGGCGCCTTCTGATGACCCATGTCGACGGCGACGGATTCGGACTGCCGGCCGAGTCCGGCAGCGCGCAGCAGGGCGCACACGCGGGGGACCTGGTACTCGGCATCCTGCGCAAGTACGGATGGCCGACGACTGTGTCCGTCACCGAGGGCGAGCTGTCGGATGGCGGGCCCTATCGTGCGTATGCGCGAACCTTGCGTGCAATCGCGCGGCGGATCTTCGCATTGGCAAATGTAGAGATCGCTAGCCACAGCTATACACAGCCATCGCAATGGATGCGTTCCGTATCTGAAGCAAACGAGCCCGGCAGCGGCAGCGGTGCCAAGCCGAACTGGCTAGCGGTCAATATTCCCGGCTATCGCTTCAGCATCGATCGCGAGATCGCCGGTTCCGCTGCCTTTATCGGCCGTGAACTCGCGCCGGCAGGAAAGCCAGTCAAGATGTTGCTGTGGAGCGGCGACTGCGCCGTGCCTGCCGCGGTGCTTAAGGCGACGTATGACGCGCGCCTGCTGAACATGAACGGCGGAGAGACTGTGATCACGAAAAGATACCCGAGCTGGACGGCGATCTCACCACTTGGCGTGACGAGAGAAGGTTACTACCAGGTCTTTGCACCGGATCAGAGCGAAGAACGCTACACCCACTACTGGCAGGGGCCGTACTACGGATTCGAGCGTGTGCTTGAAACGTTCGACATGACGGACCGTCCGATGCGCTTCAAGCCGATCGACGTTCACTACCACATGTACGCTGTTACCAAATACGCGTCGCTTGTCGCACTCGACCACGTGTATGCGGCGCTCGCTAGCCAGCCTCTCAACCCGGTGTTCGCGTCCGAGTATGCGCAGAAGGTGCTCGACTTCTACAACTTTTCGATTGCCCGCGATGGCGATACGTGGGTGGTGCGCGACAGCGGTCAATTGCGCACCGTGCGGCTTGCACCGGGAGACGTGCCGGATCTTGCAACCAGCACCGGCATTGCCGGCTATACGCCGGGTCCAGCCGGCGTCTATGTGCACCTCGTCGGCAGCGAGGCGCGCATCAACGTGCTGCATGGTGCAGCAGCGACGCACGCAAACGCTTCGCTGCCGTACCTCGCTGACGCGAACGGGCGCGTAGAAAGGTTCGCGCGTTTTGCACAGGGGCTGTCATTTGATTTGCGCGCCCATGTGGCGCCGGCGTTTCGGCTGGTGAATGTGCGCAGCTGTCGGGTGACCGCGGATGGGCACTCGCTGACGCCGGACCATTCCGCCGGTGCAAACCCGCGCGCCGCCCACGCGGAGCAATCCGCGCCAGCCGGCCTGCGGGCGACCGGTGAACGCGCGGCGATGATGGCGGGCCAGACAAGCGGGCAGTTAAGCAGCTATGGCGTTGGGCGGTCCACCGTTGCGGCCACCAGTTCAGAGCAACTCGTCCATGTGGATGTCGACTGTGCAATCTGACCGGCAAAGACTCATTTCGCCCTTGCGCATCCTGGGCTTCGGCGCGGTGGTCGCTTTTGCTCTCGTCGCCGTGTTTCCGCGCGGCACACTCGAACTTCGGCTGCTCGAGGGGGGAGGAGGTGACGCGTTGACGGTCGCCTACCTGGAGGCATGGCTGCGGGCCGACCCGAATAACGTCAACGTGGTCTATCACCTGACGCGCGAGTATCTGAGCGAGCAGCGCTTCGACGACGCTGAGCGCTTGGTGGCCAAGCAACGTACGTCACCGGATGCTGACGTCAGGCAACACGCCTTGTTGCTCGACATCGATATTGCCGAGCGGCGCGTTTACGCGCTGCCGGACGGCGACATGCAACGCGCGCACCGGATCGAGCAACTGGACGGGTTGCTGAGTGACGCCGCCAGTCGTGCCTGGTCACCGGAACAACTCCAAATGCTTGCGAAAAAAGCCGCCGCGCTGAACGATGGCGCGCTCGCCGGGCGTTACTACCATCGTCTCGCGATGCTCGAACCCGCGCGCGCATCCTACTGGTTGGGCAAAGAGTCGGCCATCCAGCTTGCCGGCGGCCATTACCGCGAAGCGGCCGATGCGGCGTTCGCCGCCGAGGCGGCCACGCGTTCACTGAATGACAAGCGCGAATTCTTTCTCGCCGGGCTGCGAGCATTGCAAGGTGGTAACTTGTTGGCCGATGCGCTGAAAGCCGCGCGCGCGCATATCGGCCCGCTCGCGAACGACTCGCGCACGCTGCGCTTCCTGATCCAGTTCGCGCTTGCCGCCGGCCGACCGGATCTGGCTGCCGAGTATGCAAACCAGCTGTTGAAGGCGCGTTCGGGCGTCGCTGACAAGCAGGGTGCGGCAGCCTTCGAGTTCGCGCATTGGCGCAGCCAGAGGCAATTTGGTTTCGGCTTCGCAACCTGGCGTGCCGGCGATCGACCAAGCTTGATCCGAGTCGCGCAACAAGGCGACATAGTTAGCCCAGGTACGCCCCCAGGCGATGGATCTGGCGATGAGACTGCCGTGAGCCGTGCTGGCAATGGGGATGACGACCTCGCGTTCCGGGTGTTCGTGTCGAACGGCCGTTTGCGTGAAGCAGCGGACGTTGCCCGGGCAGCGTTGGCGCGCGAGCCGGATTCGATCCTGTGGCATGAGAGGTTGGCCCAGGTGGCGATATGGAACAACCAACCGCGTGTCGCGCTCGACGCATACTTCTGGCTTGCCCGAACGCGCAACGATGAAGCGTCGTGGCAGCAGGTGTTAAAGTTCGCACCCGCGCTGCATGACGATCGTGCGTTGCTCGCCGCATTGCGCCACGAAGCAGAACAGGCAAATGGTGGCACCGCTGCAGACAGGCAGCGGCAACTCGAATGGGTCGACAAATTCGTCGCCACCGAAGAATGGCTGGCCGATCCGCGCGCCGGCCTGCAGTTTCTCGCCGCGCGTGCGCACGGCGCGCTGCGGCGGCCGGTGTTGGAACGCTATGCGACGCTTGCAGGGCGAATGGGCGACGATGGACTCGCATTGCAGACCTGGCAGACGCTCGAGCAAGACTTCGGCCCTGATCCCGCGTATGCGTTGAAGATTGCGACAACGCTATACGGGCAAGGTCGCTTTGACGAAGCGACGGCGACGCTCGAATCAGCGAAAACTGTTGCCGCCGCCCAGCCAAAAGGCAACGATGACTTCTGGCGCTTCTATGCTCTACTTGGCGGGATTGTTCAACGCCCGCCGGTGGTCGTCGAGGCTTCCAGGCGTTTGCTGGCGGGAGGTCGCGAGACATCGGGCGATCTTGACCGGATGATCGACGCATTGGACGCACAGCCGCTCGATGCCGGACGCGTTGCTGAATTCGCGTTCCGGCGCAATGGCGAGCAGCGCGAATTGCAACTGGCGGTATACCACTACACGCGGGCGCATGCCTTCGGGCGAATCGCGGCGCTCCTCGATTCATTGACGCCGGAGCAACGTGCTGCGGCGGAGCGCGAGCCGGCGTTCCTGCTGGCGCGATCGCAGTATTGGCGATCTGTCGACGAACCAACGCGAGCGCTGCAGGATGTGCGCGCGGCATTACGGCGTGATCCGGACAATACCGAAGCGCGCACGGCTTTCGTGTGGTTACTGAACGACCAGGGCAGCGATACCGAGCTGCGCGCGGCGTTGCGTGCGTACCGTTTTCAGGCAACCAGCGACTCGGCGCTGACGGGTGCGTTTGCTGCCGCTTACTTGAGGCTCGGCGACGCGCGCGCAGCCTTGCATTACCTCCGGTTGAGCGCGCCATCACGCCGCAGTGATCCGCTGTGGCGACTTTCCGTTGCTGACGCCCTCGAACTCAATGGACAGATTGACGAAGCATGGAGAGTGCGTCGCAGCGTGTGGACCGCGCTACATCGCCAAAAAATCAATCGGACGAGTCCGTCCCAATATACGCCTGACGAATACACCATGCTGCGGGCGCGCTTCATTGGACTGACCGATCATTTTGCGGGCAGTGATGCGTCGAGGCAACTGCTGATCGAACTCTTACGCGAAGATACGCAAGCGAATTCGGCCTCATCCGAGCAGGTCGCCTCGGAGCTGGGTGATCTCTCGATGCTCCCGCCCGCGACCGCCGCGCAGTTGACTCAACGCACACGGCACTATTCCGCCGCAGCGCGAGAGGCCGTGCTTACCTGGACCCAATCTCACAATGGATACGGGTTCGAGCGCGACTGGCTCGAATGGCAATACGCGCAACGTCTCTCGCAGCCGGCGTATGCCAACGTCGCGATCGCGCTCGCGGAGAACGACACCGCAGAATTATCGCGGCTCCTCGACGACCCGTCTGAGCATCTGCCGCTGCAGACCAGAATTGCCGCAGAGCTACAGACGGGCCGCATTGAGGCTGCGCAACGGGATGCGTTCTACGCGCAGGACTTGCTGCCCGATAACGATCAGATGCATGCCACGCTGGTCGACGCCATGTTGCCGACAGCACAGGCGATCGCGCCGGGGTTTCGGTTCGTACGTGAAGGACCGCTGTCGTTCATCGAAGGTAGTCTCGCCGCAGGAATCCGGGTTACGCCCACGCTATCGTTTGCGTTGCGCTACAACGATCGCGCTCAGCACGGCGACGATTCGTTGCCGGGCGTTCCTGGGCACGATCGAACGATCGACGCGGTATTGCGTCGCTTTGGCGCCGACGATCGCGAAACGCTGGTGGCGGGGCGCCGCAGCGCGCTTGCGGATGTGACGAGCTTGCGCTTCGAAGGCTCGTTTTTCGACAGGCATCCTCTGAGCTTCAGTTTCGCGTTGGGACGCAACCAGGAGGCTACCGAAACGGCACAACTGCAAGTCGGCGGCGTCAAGGACAATCTGATCGTTGCCGCATCTTTCCGTCCGGATCCACACATATTCTCGCGTGCTCGCGTCGAGTACGACCGCTTCTACGGCCAGGATCGCTCGTTCCTCGGCCACGGGACCGTGTTCGACATAGATGCAGGGTACAAACTGCGTAGCGACTATCCGGATTACACGATCCGGGTTGCGTTCACGCACGGTCAGTACAGCGCAAACGGTGCGCCCGGCGCGCTCCTTCGACAACTGGTGCCAGGCGGCTCGCCGTTTTCTGCGCAGCAGTTCGTGCCGAACACATTCACCCAGGCGGCGCTTCTCGTCGGATTCGGCAACGGCATCATGGACGGCTACTCCCGCGCATGGAGGCCGTTCATCGAGGCCGGGCCATTGCGTGATTCCCGCGCCGGGTGGGGGGAGCGTGTGACTGCCGGAATCGTCGGCAGTGTGCTAGGAACGGACCAGCTAGGCTTTTACGTGACCCACTCTAGCGCCTCGCAAAACCACTCAACACCGGTCACGGAGGTCGGGGTTCGCTATCGCTGGATGTATTGAAACTGAATCGAAGGGGAAAGAGATGAAAGCGTTCACATCGCCACATGAGGCACGGAAGTCGACGCAGTCCGGGCGGGCACGCCTGACCGTCCGCTATTGGCTTGCCTCATTGGCCGTATCGAGCATGCTGATGACAGCGTGCGCGAGGATCGATGGCGGTCCGACCTCGCGGTTCGAAGGCAACGGCAACTATAGCGAGCTTCGCAAAGCCGATGCCCCTTGGGCTGTGCTTCCAATCGAGAATCATACTGAGACGATGAACGCCGGTCAGCGTGCCGCATCGATCGTCACGAGCTTTCTCTATTCCCAAGGCTTCAAGAACGTGCGGCAGTATCCAGCCCCAAACGGCGATGACGCGCTATTCGAAGCCGGCAATGAAGACGAGTTGGCGAAAGCGAAGCAGTGGGCGCAGCACAACAAGCTGCACTACGCTTTGGCCGGCGCGGTGAACGAGTGGCGCTACAAGGTGGGTGTCGACGGCGAACCGGCAATCGGCATCGCGTTGCAGGTCATCGACCTCGACACCGACACCGTCATTTGGACAGGTCTGGCGAGCAAGACAGGCTGGAGTCGCGACGCGGCCGCAGCGGTCGCGCAGGACCTCGTGAAACAGTTGCTTGCACCGGTTGTGGGACCTGCATCGAACAGATCATCGTCATGATGCGGACGGTTCATGTGTGTGCGGCCATCGTGCATACGGAAGCCATGGGAGTGGCGGGAAGCCTCCCCGCCACTCGGCCACTGTACCCCGCTGTTAGTCACACGGGTACTTAGAAGCCCCAATAGCACACGACTTTCTGTCCCGAGCTGGCATCCGACGCATAAGGCGAGAATTTATGCGACCGGCTCTGGCTGTATGCGCTCCAGGCGGCGGTCGTGTTGGAGCATGAGCCGGCGTAGTCGAGCGTCGCAATCCAGAAGGGGTTTCCGCCCGGATGCAGTCCAAGACCTTGCCAGTTCAGCAATTCAGTCTCGGCGGTGCTGTCATAGCTCGGTTGATAGACCTCCTCGTGGGCAACGCCGTCGAGCAGGCTGCTGAATGACACGCCGCCCGTGGTTCCGAGCCGGGTCACATCGCTCGTCGCGTTCTGCATCACGATCAGGAGGTTCGGATACTTCTGTCGCAACATGCGGACCAGGTCGAGTCCGCCTTGGCTGCACTTTGCGTCACAGGGACCGTTAGTCGTGGACGTGCCATGTTCCACGATCTCCAGGTTGTCGAGGTAGAAGCCATCCGCGCCTTGAGCAACGAGCCTGGGCGCGACGTAGTTGAGAATCAGGTTCTGGTAATCCGGGTTGGACGGGTTCATCCACGTTTCGTCCGAGTAACCTTGATACGCGCCGAGTTGAGCGGCTTGATTTGCGCCGCACGATACGAAGCCGGCAGGCGCCTGGTTCCAGTAGTTGCGCCAGTGCTCACATGAACCGACGTTGAGGTAGCTCAGGACCTTGTTCTGGCCGTTGGCCTTCAGCGTGACAACATTGTCCGGGGTGAAATTGCCACTGTCGGGGTCCAGGTCGATATCCATTACCCGAAAGGTGTTCGCGACACGCGAGAGATCGCCGAGGCTGGGGGCGTCACCGTAATATGACATCCACGGCCCCGCGACCGGGAACCCGGGACCGCTCGACGCCGTGGACGTGGTCGAACTCGTGGACGTAGTCGAGCTGGTTGTCGTAGTGGACGTGGAACTCGTCGACGAGCCCCTCGATTTGTTGGCGACAGCCTGAGTGCTGGCGTCGCTACCGCTTCCGCCGCCGCAGGCGCTAAGGATCACGGGAAAGATCAGGGATAGTGCAAGTGTGGAAATACGTCGCATCGGTTGTTCCAGGTTAGAGGTTGGTTGTTGCCATAGCGCTGCCATCTTCCACTCGTTGTTCGCTGGCAATGAAAGGCTGTCCGCCAATAGACGGAGGATGTCCTTCGTTGAACTCAAGGGAATGAAAACTGTCGACGGGGTGTCTGCTCAACCGCCGTTTAACGCACGGCGCACATGATTCCGCCAAGTCCACATCGCTGCGGCAGCTTGGTGCGCCAGCAACGATGTATCCGATTGAAAGTATGATTTTGCTTAAATCATATCAATCTATATAAATCAGACAATTTGAAATCCATATAAATCAGACAATTTGAAATAAATTGAAAGAGACTTTAACGGGGAAAAATTGGCGTTTCTGTAACTAGATTTAACTTTAGTAACTAATCGTGAGCCTCTAGCCCCGCCAAGGACCGCGTGTATGCCAGCGAAAGGGGCGATGCGGGCGTTTGGATAGGCTCCCCTCACAAGGGGCCAAATCACGCACCTGGGCATGTCGCTTTAACGTTTGGTTACGGGCCGGCGCTCGCGCGTCGCGGTCAATCCGATGAACAGCACGTTGCCCAGTTTCAACGGGCGAAGTGTGGGCGGCTTGCGGTGAGCGGGTCGACGCGCTGCATTGCCGCGCGGTGGCGGAGGGACGTTAGCGCGTCGGTTCGTATCAGTTTTCCGAAAATGCGGCAGCCGCCAGGTTCGCCGTAGTGTTTGACGGCGCGCCGCCGCGGCCGCTCATCGGATGCCGGTCGCTTCTCGGACTCGCGCCGAACCGCGCGCGATAAGTCCGCGAGAAATGCGATGGCGACTCGAATCCGCAGGCGACGCAAATCGACGTGATCGACATATCGGTCTGTTGCAGCAACTCGCGCGCGCGGTCGAGCCGCAACTGGAGATAGAAATGCGTTGGCGTGTCCTTGAGCGACGCACAGAACAGCCGCTCCAGTTGCCGCCGTGTCACGCCGATTTCCTGCGCGAGCCGATCCGACGTGAGCGGCTCTTCCATATGCTGTTCCATCACGCCGATCACCTGAATCAGCTTGCGGTTGTGCACGCCGTAGCGCGCCGCGATCTCCATCCGCTGATGATCCGAGCGTTGCCGGATCCGGCTCACGACAAACTGCTCCGACACCGCCGAGGCCAGCGCCGCGCCGTGCTTGCGGCCGATCAGATCGAGCATCATGTCGATCGACGCGGTGCCGCCCGCACAGGTGATGCGCCGCGCGCCGATTTCGAACAACTCCTGGCTCGCGTCCAGCGCGGGATAACGCTCATGGAACGCCGACAGCGCTTCCCAATGCACGGTCAGGCTGTCCGAGCCGCTAAAGAGGCCGGCTTCCGCGAGAATGAAACTGCCGGTATCGATGCCGCCTAGCGTCGCGCCGGCGCGGTCGAGGCGCTTGAGGCAATCGCCCAGCGTGCGCGCATAGCAGGCGAGCGGGTCGAAGCCCGCCACGACGAAGAGCGTCTGCACGTCCTTGACGTCGCCGATCGCCGCCTCGGCGTTCATCGAAATGCCGTTGCTGGCCGCCACCGGCGCGCCGTCGAGGCTCAAAATGTGCCAGCGGTAGAGATCGCCGCGAAAGCGGTTCGCGACCCGCAAAGGCTCGACCGCCGACATGAAGCCGAGCGCCGAAAAGCCCGGCAGCAGCAGAAACGAAATATCTTCGGGCATCGTGCGGGAACTCGATAGAGGAAAGACGCAGGCGGGCGCGGGGTTGCCGGACCCGGGTGGCCGGAAACCCGGATGGCCATCTCCGGATGACCGGCCTGCCGGATGGCCGAACTCCGGATGGCCGGCCTCCTCGGTTCTCCGGCGAGCGTAGCAAGCCGCGCGCGGACCGGCAAGACACGCCAAAAAACACGGCGGCGCCGATGTTGCGCCGCATCGCACGCAATGCTGGGTTTCCCTCATGGTCGCACGCGGACAAGAACGGGTCGCTGGCGGTCGCTTCGGCGGGAAAATGGGGCATTACCTTTAGGTCACTCTTGGATTCATTCAGCACCTCGAGCCGTATCACGCATGTCTGGTGGGCCGCCCGTCCGCGGCCTGATTCGAAACACGCTGCAAAACGTGTCCGTTAGGGGGAACGTCATGAAGTTACGCGTCAAAACCTTGCTTGCCCGCTTTGTCCGCTTTGTCCGCCTTGCTTGCGTGGCTGCCGCTGCCGTCACCGCTGCGCCGGCGTTCGCACAGGATCCGGCCGCCTGCCGGGCCGTCCACTTCGCCGACATCGGCTGGACCGACATCACGTCGACAACGGCGCTCGCCTCGGCGGTCTTCGAAGGGCTCGGCTATCAGCCGGTCACCAGCGTCGCTTCGGTGCCGATCTCGTTCGCGGGGCTCAAGAGCAAGCAGCTCGACGTGTCGCTCGGCTACTGGTGGCCCGTGCAGGAAAAAGCCATCGCGCCGTTCGTCGACTCGAAGTCCATTCAGGTGCTGCAACCGCCGAACCTGACCGGCGCCAAGGCGACCTTCGCGGTGCCGACCTATGAATACGACGCGGGTCTCAAGACCTTCGCCGACATCGCCAAACACCGCGCGGAACTCGACGGCAAGATCTACGGTATCGAGCCGGGCAGCAGCGCGAATGCGGCGATTCAGAAAATGATCGCGACCAATCAGTTCGGCCTCGGCGGTTTCAAGCTGATCGAATCGAGTGAAGCCGGCATGCTGGTGTCGGTGGACCGCGCGATCCGCGAGAAGAAGTGGGTGGTGTTTTTCGGCTGGGAACCGCATCCGATGAACATCCAGGTCGACATGAAGTATCTGACCGGCAGCGAGGGCGTGTTCGGTCCCAACGACGGCGAAGCGCGCGTTTATACGCTGACGTCCCCCGATTTTCTGACGCGTTGCCCGAACGCGGGCAAGCTCGTGAGCAATCTGCGCTTTACGACGCAACTGGAAAACGTCGTGATGCAGTCGGTGATGAACAAGGAAAAGCCCACCGAGGCCGCGAAAGCGTATCTGAAGAAGAACCCGCAAGTACTCGATGCATGGCTTGCCGGTGTGAAGACCTACGACGACAAGGACGGCCTGCCCGCGGTGAAGGCATATCTCGGTCTCTGAGCCGCTCAGCCACCAAGTCACCAGGTCACTTTGAAACGCGCATTTTCAATTCACAGGATTTAGCACGCATGAATCATGAAGTCATCGTGACCTGCGCGGTCACCGGCGCGGGCGATACGGTCGGCAAGCACCCGGCCATTCCCGTCACGCCGAAGCAGATCGCCGAAGCCGCGATCGAAGCGGCCAAAGCCGGCGCCACAGTCGCCCATTGCCACGTACGCGACCCGAAGACCGGGCGCGGCAGCCGCGATCCGCATCTGTATCGCGAAGTGGTCGACCGGATTCGCTCGTCGGGCACCGATGTGATCATCAATCTAACCGCCGGCATGGGCGGCGATCTGGAGATCGGCCCCGGCGAAGAGCCGATGCGCTTCGGCGCCAACACGGATCTGGTGGGCGGCCTGACGCGGCTCGCTCATGTCGAGGAACTGCTGCCGGAAATCTGCACGCTCGATTGCGGCACGCTCAATTTCGGCGACGGCGACTACATCTATGTATCGACACCGGCGCAATTGCGCGCCGGTGCGAAACGGATCCAGGAACTCGGCGTGAAGCCGGAGCTGGAAATCTTCGACACGGGACACCTGTGGTTCGCCAGGCAGCTTCTCAAGGAAGGCTTGCTCGACGCTCCGCCGCTGTTTCAGATCTGCCTCGGCATTCCATGGGGCGCGCCCGCCGACACGACGACGATGAAGGCGATGGCCGACAACCTGCCGCCCGGCGCGCAGTGGGCCGGCTTCGGCATCGGCCGCATGCAGATGCCGATGGTCGCGCAGGCGATGCTGCTCGGCGGCCACGTGCGCGTCGGCCTCGAAGACAACATCTGGCTCGATAAAGGCGTGCATGCGACGAACGGCACGCTGGTGCAGCGCGCGGTAGAGATCATCGAACGCCTCGGCGGACGCCCGCTGACGCCTGCGGAAGGACGCAGGAAACTCGGCCTGCCCGCACGCGGCGAGCGGCAGCTGGAGCGTCGCGCGGCCGAACAGTACGCTTGAATCAGTGCGCCTGAATCAATGCGCCTGAAGCAATGCAATGTCCAGCGTGTTCAGTATCTGAAACCCTGAATCTGAAAACCTGTAAGGCAAAGGATCGTCAGCAATGGCAGTGATCGTCGATATCAAAACATTTGCAGCGATCGGGGCGGGCGTGATCGGCAGCGGCTGGGTGGCGCGCGCGCTCGCGCATGGTCTCGATGTGCTCGCCTGGGACCCGGCGCCCGGCGCGGAGAAGCAGTTGCGCGAGAACGTCGCGAATGCATGGCCGGCGCTCGAACGTGCGGGATTGGCGCAAGGCGCTTCGCAAGCGCGCCTGCGTTGCGTCAGCACGATCGAAGCGTGTGTGGCGGAGGCGGATTTTATTCAGGAGAGCGCGCCGGAGCGCGAAGAATTGAAGCTCACGTTGCACGAGCAGATCAGCCGCGCGGCGAAACCCGATGCGATCATTGCATCGTCGACCTCGGGGCTGTTGCCGAGCGATTTCTATGCGCGCGCTGTCGATCCGCAGCGCTGCATCGTCGGACATCCGTTCAATCCGGTGTATTTGCTGCCGCTCGTCGAAGTGCTCGGCGGCGCGCGCACGGCGCCGGAAACGATCGACGCCGCGCTGCACATTTATCGTTCGCTTTCGATGCGGCCGCTGCGGGTGCGCAAGGAAGTGCCCGGCTTTATCGCCGACCGTCTGCTCGAAGCGCTGTGGCGCGAGGCCTTGCATCTGGTCAACGAGGGCGTGGCGACCACCGGCGAAATCGACGATGCGATCCGCTTCGGCGCGGGCATCCGCTGGTCGTTCATGGGCACGTTCCTGACCTACACGCTGGCAGGCGGCGACGCCGGCATGCGTCACTTCATGCAGCAGTTTGGCCCGGCGCTGGCGTTGCCATGGACTAAACTGGTGGCGCCGAAGCTCACCGACGAACTGATCGATCGCGTCGTGGACGGCACCGCCGAACAGGTCGGTCCGCGCTCGATCAAGCAGCTCGAGCGTTATCGCGACGACTGCATCACGAGCGTGCTGACGGCGATCAATGAGGCGAAAGCGCGGCACGGTTTGCATCCGGATGAATGACGCGTTACACGTGTCGCGTGGCGGCAAGAAACACACGTCAGCGTACTTGAGCGCACCTAAGCGCACCATGCATCGGCCGAGCCTCGCCGCAGGCCGATGCAGCCTGCACAGATAAAGGACACCATTGCACATGCCGAACACCGCCACGTTGCCCAGCTATCGCGACACGGTGCGCGCCGAATGGGTCGACTACAACGGCCATTTGCGCGACGCGTTCTACATGCTGGTTTTCAGCTTCGCCACCGACGCGCTGATCGATCAGATCGGTTTGCCCGACGCGGTGCGTAAAGCGCGCAGCCGCTCGATCTATACGCTCGAAGCGCACATCAACTATCTGCACGAGATCAAGGAGGGCGCGCAGGTGCGCGTCGACATGCGGGTGCTCGCGCACGATGCGAAGCGCTTGCATCTGTACCTGGAAATGTTCGCCGATGACGGCGCCGAGCCGGTCGCCGCCGGCGAGCAGATGCTGCTGCACGTGGATACGAGCGGACCGCGCGCGGCGCCGTTCGACCCGGACGTCGAAGCGCGCGTGCGGGAGCTGGCCGACGCGCATGCCGCGCTGCCGCCGGCCACCTTTGCGGGCCGCGCGATCGGCTTCGGCTTACCGGTCAAAGGGCCGAAGGGCGAGAGCACGCAGGCTTGAGCCGGCCGTCGCGCTCCGTGCCGGCTCGCAACCCGCTTTCAGCGCGCGCCGGTCTTTCGCGCTGGAACTACGAATCTCCTGTATGGACGCCGCCTGACGCATCCCCTAGCCTGAGACTCCTGAAGGCGCCCGTCCGGCAGCTGGCTGCTGCGTGGGCGCCCGGCATGGCGCGGCAGGGCCGCTCGACAGCTTTGCATGGGACCGGAGTAAGCGCTAAAGCGCCAACTCCGATCGACAGCTTTGCATGGGACCGGAGTAAGCGCTAAAGCGCCAACTCCGATCGACACGGGAGAACCACGATGCTCATGGCAATAGATGGAGGTGGCAGCGTCTCGCCCAATCCGCCACCCCCGCCTTCGGCTCACGACGTGTCCGCCGCCCAGCAGGCGGTGCAAAAGGCGCTGGGCGACAAGTCGCCCAGCGATGCTTCCGCTTTGCAGGACGCCGTCAAGAAGGCAGAGCAAGCCGACGCGCAATTGACCCGCGACGCGCTCGCGCGCGCCGTGATCCTGCTGCAGGCGCAGTACAACGCCGCGCATCAGCAGGCGCAGAATGCGCAGGACCCGAAGGTCGATGCGATCACCGAGGCGGCCAGCCAGATCGGTCTCACGCACCAATTCGACAATGCCACGCTCGATGCCGCGGCCAAAGCGCTCAGCGACGGCCCGCTCGTCATCGATAGCAGCACCAGCAACGCGCCGGTCACCGCGGCGAACGCACGGGTGGCGATCCAGAAGGGGCTCGACGGCGGCATGACGCTGACCGAAGCGGTCAACGCGGCGCGCGTGCAGCTCGGCGGCAACGAACAGGACGAAACGGCGCTCGACGAAGCGGCGCTGGCGATCAAGGGCGACCAGATCGTTGCCGATCCGAATCACAAGGCCGGTGACGATCCGCTGAAAACCGCCGCGCAGCAGCTGGCGGACCTGAAGATTTTCGCGAGCCCGGTGCAGGACGCGGCGCTCAAGGCGCTGACCGTCGACGTCAAACCGGCCGCCGATCTGCCCGCCGCCGCGCAGCAGGCGCAAAGCGCCTATGCGGCCTTGCAGAAGGACAAGGCAAGCCATGCGTCGGCCCAGCAGATCGCGCAGGACGAAGAGGCCTACCATCAGGCGCTCTCCGGCGAACTGAACGCGGCCGCCGGCGAGACCGGCAACGACTGGCGCGGCGATCTGCTGCAGATCGACCGGCGCTGGCAGGCCGAACAGGCGGTAACGGATGCGAATACGGCGAAGGGCGTCGCCGATGCGTCGCCATCTGCCGATGTGCGCAGCGAGTTGAAAGCGACCGAGATCCTCGACGCCGCCCAGGCGGCGCGCGGTTCCGGCGATCCGGCCGGCAACCTGAAGGCCGCTCAGTCGCTGACGCAAAGTTTGCAGGGTCTCAAGACCGACGATCCGCTGTACACCGATGTGACCGGCGACGCGCGCACCCAGGCGCTGCAAGCCGCCGCCTTGCAGGACATCGAAGGCGCGCATGGCGGCAACGCGACCGACACGCTGAAGGCCGAAGGCAACGCGTTGTCCGGCTACCGGAACACCTTCCTGTACAAGGATCTGCTCAGCGCGGCGCTCAGTTCGCCGGTCACGCAGCACAACCTCCAGCAGGTCGGCACGCCCGGCAATCTCGCGGATATCGCCAACCTGCTCGCCGCCGTCAAGCAGGCTTCGCCCGAACTCGCCGTCGCGCTGTACAAGCAGAATCTGCAAGGCAAGCTCGACGGCCTGATCAAGAACGGCGCGCCGCTCGACTATGCATCGACCACTCAGACCATCAAGGATCGCGACAACTACTACGGTCCGATCGGCACGATCGTCGACGCGCTCGGCGGCCCGAAGAGCGCCGACGCGCAGCCGGTGATGCAGGCGCTGAAAACGCAACTGACCGCGCAACAGAACGAGATCGACCGCGAACGCCAGGCGGACGTGGCGTACGGGCAAACGCGCTTCGATACGCTCGGCTTCGCGCGCATCGATGGCGCGTCGCTCGCGCCCTATCAGGCGATCATCGACCAGGACCCCAACAGCGAACTGGCGAAAACGCTCGAAGGCCCCACCGAACTGAAGCCGACGCCCGCGCCGGTGCAAGCCGCGCCGCAGGACGCGCAGCAACTGGCGAAAGCGCAGCAGGCATTGAGCGCTCAGCTCGGCAACGGTCCGGTCGATCAGCAAAGCCTCGACAAGGCACTGGCGGCCGGACGCAAGGACAATCCGGCGATCACCGACGGCACCTGGGCGCAGGCCGCGCTGCTGCAGAAAGCGCAGGCCGACGGCCGGCAATGGCTCACCGCTAACGCCGCCCAGCTGAAGGCCGGCGCCAAGGTCGATACGATCGACCCGGTCGCGCAGGCGTCAGACGAACTGTCGAAGATGCAATTGTTCGATGCCCGCACGCTCGCCGGCGCGACCGATGCGGTGCAGGGCGGCACGGTGGCCGCCGCCGCCGATGCGCCGCCGTCGAAGGGCGATCCGGCGCCCGGTCCGACCTCGGCGTCCGACTACCTGTCGCAACTGCTCAGCGAAGGCATGAGCATGAAGGCGGCGCTCGTCGCGACGCGCGCCTATCTCGGCGGTCAGGCCAAGGACGATTACGCGCTCGCGCAAGCGGCGCTTACGGCGGATGCGCCGAAATACCTGTCGGCCTACTACCAGGACCCCACCAACAAGGACAACGATCCGATCCAGGCGGCGTCGAAGGATCTGGCGGCGCTCGGCGTGCTGCAGCCCGATGCGCTCAACACGGCCACCCAGGCGATGACGCAGGATCCGAAGCCGGACGACAAGGCGTTGGCGAGCGCCGCCGGCAAGGTGAACGACGATTACCAGAAGGTCCAGCAGGCGCAGGCCGACCTGGCCAAAGACTCGAAGAACCCGGCTTTGCAGCAAGCCGTCGCGAAAGCGTTGCAGACCTATCACGATGACCTGACAGTCGCGCTGAACGCCGCCGCCGGCCGCCAACCCAACGACAGCGCGTGGCAAACGGATCCGAACTACGTCGACACGATGTGGAAAGCGCAGTTCGCGCTCGAAGGCCAAGTGCTGGCGCCGCAAATCCAGGCAGCGCAAAACACCGGCAAGGATTCGCCGGAAAGCAAGGCGCTCAATGACGCGTTCAACCAGTTGCAGCTCGCGCTCAGCGCGCAACAGGTGATCCAGCAGACGCGCTATGCGCAGCAGCAGAACGGCGGCGCGGGTCCGGGCGATGCGGCTGCCGCTCAGGCACTGAGCCGCCTGATCGGCGGCATGAAGCCGGGCGATCCGCTCTACGACCAGGTGATGGGCGACGCGACGATTACCGGCCTGCGAAGCGAAGCGCTGCAGTCGATCGTCGATGCGGGGGCGCTGCTCCCGTGCATTGCCGGCCACAACGGCATCGACGACGCAAAGGCGCGCTTCGCTGCTGAAGGCAAGCAACTGGCGGCGTACGCCGGCACGGTGTTTTATCCGCAACTGCTCGACGGCGCGGTGCAAGATCCGCAGACCCAGCAGCTCTTCACGGAGATCGATTCGCTGGTGCGCGGCAAGAACGATCCGAAAGACAAGCTGAACACGATCGCCGACTTCATGCACGCTTCGACGAGCGCCGACCTCGCCGCGGCGCTCTACCAGGCGAAGTTCGCCGGCGACGGCAAGCAGGACGGCGTGCTGCAATGGACCGCCAGGGCCAACGATCTCGACGCGGTGTCGCGCATCTATGCGGCCGGCGGCGGCGCTGCCAATCCGCAGATGACGGCGTTGCGCAAAAGCATCGAGGGGCTGATGGGCAAGCCGCTCGGCAAGGGCGGCTTCGGCACCGTCGATAGTTCGTCGCAGTACAACCAGACCGTGATCGCGACGGGGAGAGTCGCGCTTGTCAGAGGTCAGGGTTTCGGGCTCGGCGACGTCAAGGACAAGAAAGACGGCTCGGCGCAGCTCGCGCAGGACATGCTCGACGACGATCCGAACAGCAAGGTAGGCAAGGAAATCGCGCGCGAGACCGGCTTCAAGGACGCCGGCAAACCGGTCACGCCGATCGACATCAAGGCTCATCCGGAACTGAAGCTGCAGCCCAACGCGCCGTGGCCGTCCAGCCCGGACATCACCACCGTCGTGACCTCGGACGGCCATGTTGCCGGTCTCGGCGCGCAGGACGGCATGCAGGTCGTGACCAGTTACGACGCGGTGCTCAACGCGGTCGGCGCGGCGGAAAGCAGCAAGGGTCCCGCTTACACGCCAGGCTCGCTGCAGGACGAGCAGGCGCTCGCGCTCGGCCAGTTCGCCGAATACGACCCGAACGAGGTGGTGTACGACCACGGCCGCAAGACTACGCTCGGCCAGATCGTCGACAGTCTGATGAAGGGGGAGGGCGTCACCCAGCCGAGCGGACACGCACCCATCGCGCTCACGTCGCTGTCGATGCAGTGGTGGGACAACCGCGAAGGCCAGGGCAATCCGGCGCTCCAGGCCGCGGTGATGGAAGGCATCGACGCGAAGGGCAACGAAATCGAAGTCGGGCCGGCCGATACGACCGCGCGTTACGGCTATTCGGATTGGCAATCGCATACCGGGCTCGACAAGGGCCTCCTGATGGCGCAGCCGCACTGGGTGCTCGGCGGCAACGGCTCGCTGCTGACCGGCGAGTCCTACTGGACCACCTACAAGCCCGACGATCACTGGTACGACTGGGACCATCTGAAGACTGATCTGGAGATTGCCGGCACGGTCGCCGCCGGTCTGCTGACGACCCTCGTGCAACCGGAAACGGCGGCATTGTGGCTCGTGGTGCTGTCGGATCTGGCCGACGCGTACTTCGCGGTGAGCGCGGCGCAGGGCGCGATGCAGTCGATCAAGGCGTTGAATACCGACCACGGATATCGCAACGGCTGGAACTGGCTCAGTCTGGCCGCCAATGTGCTGGGTGGCGCGGCGGGTGTGGGCGGGTTGGCCGGCCGCACCACGACGGCGATCAGCCGGATCGGTGTGACCGATAAGGTGTTCACCGATGCAACCGGGCTGACACGCGTGGCGCGCGGCGCGAGTGCCGAAGACAAGGCGTATGCGAGCATCGTCAACGGCGGCGCAAAACCGCTCAGCGAGTTCAAACATACGCTGCCGGAGTTGCTGGCGCGCCGTGCGCTGGTCGGCTCGCCTGAGGCGGCGGCCGACACGGCGAGCCTCGTGCGGGCGATCTCGCGGGTCACGGAGGGCATGCCGATGCGCGCTGTCGGCATGGGCGCGGTGACCACCAACGTGGCTTCCTTGGGCTATCAGGGTTATCAGTTGCTGAATTCGAACGGCCAGGCAAGCGCGACAGACTGGCTGCAATTTGTCACGTCGGCGGGTCTGGCCGGCGTCGGTATCGGTGTGAGCCGCGGCCGGGGGGCGGGAATCGGCGACGAGCCGGTCCAGAAGCGTGCCGCGGCCCGTGCCGCACTGCCCAAGGGCTGGCGCCTCACGCCGGCGAACCTGATGGTGCCGCCAGCGGGCACGCTTGCGGTGCCCGAAGTGCCGGGCTTCACGCGTACCGCGAGTGGTTTGCTGGTGCCCGATACCCCGGCGCCGGCGCCTACGCCGCGGATCATCGTGGCGACCTCCATGACGCAAGCGCTGGCAACCGCACCTGACCCGCAAGCCGGCCCCACATTGCCGCAACTGATCTTGCCGGCTTCGCTGCAAACCGGCGGGACAGGTTCACAGGCCGCGCCGCCGCAGCTTATCGCACCGGCTTCGGCCCGGACCAACAGCCCGACCGGGCAACCAGCGGCGAATCTGGCGCCGCAGCCTGCCGCGGCGAACGCCGGCGCTCCGTCCCGGCCAGCTCAGCCGCTGCTGCCAGAGCAATCTGCACCAGCGCAACCGCAAAACCTGGGAGACGGGCAGTGGCCGAACCCGGCCGGCAGGCCGGTCGTGGCGCGTCCTTACCAGTTGGTGCTAGACCTGATGGCGCGGCACGACCCCGGCAGCCTGTACCAGATGCTGGTCAAGGCGGGCACGATCACGAGCCCTAAGACGTTCGCGGCCGACCCGCTGACGTTGAGTCTGGTCGATATTCCGGGCGGCCTCGAACATGTGATCGCCGACATTCATGCGCATTGGCGAGGCTACGACCATCGAGACGGTATCGTGCTGGAATCGCTGCTGAACGTGGCCGGTGACCATGCAACGATCCTGTTTGGATCGATTCCGCAATTCTGTGGCGAGAGCCATTATTCGAGTCTGAATGCACCGACGCTGACCATGCACGACGCGGCGGCGATGGACGAACGTGTTGCGGAGAATTTCAAGAAGCTGTACGACAATCCAGCTACGCGAGGCCAGGCCGCGCGCGCGTATCTGTCGTCGACCGGGATCGATTTGTCGAAGCCGGGTTCGATCGGCTTCCTCACCACGTTGCTGAAGAAATACCCCGGCTATTTCATCTCCGAGGGCGAAAAAACCTTCAACAAGGAAGCCGTCTCGAAGATGATGGGAATGAACCGGTTCAAGCTCGGCACACCGGAAGCCCACGCCAATTTCGAGCTGGCCGAAAAGATCGGCTTGATCGAGCTGATCCATAACGACTGGGGTCACCATGGCGAGGCCGCGGGGAACGCGCGGCCGGCCCCGGTAGAGACCGGCTATGAATTCGTCAAGCCGCTGCTGGACCAGTTCAGTCCTTATCCCAACCTGAATCTGGAGCTGGCGCACTCGGGCCTTGGCCGCTTTGTCCGTCCCGACATGCGCATGACGACTCACGCGATGTTCCCTGACGACAGTGTGCCCGGCGGCATGCGCCATGAGTTCGTCAGCGACAAGCCGATGCCGAACCATATGGCGGTCTGCCGCTACATTCTCGACACGCTGCCGAACGCGCATATCGACCTGTCATGGAACGACGTTGGTGAGGCGATCACGCATCCCGACATGATCGAAGCAGCCGCGGATCTGCTGGTCGACTACTCGGGACGCGTTCATAACGGCTCGGATACGGTCAAGCCGGTCAACGCCGGGCAGTACAACCAGTCGCTGACCACCACCTCGCCGCTGATCGCGCGGGTTGCCCTGCGCGATCCGGAAGCCGCCTGGCAATTCCTGCGCGGCGCCAGCGAAACGCTCTTCAACCAGGCGCAAGCGCAAGTCGCCGATTGGACCGAAGGGCAACTGATCGCCGACGGCCGCGCCGCCGACGTGCAGGCGATGCGCGCTATGCACGACACACTGCGGCCCTTGCGTGAGCAGAACCTCGCGCAGGCACGCGCGCGCTACGACGAATGGGTCGCGAAACTGCAGTCGAAGGCGAATGCGCAAGCGCAGCCTGGCGGAGCCAATCAGCCGGTGAGATATTCGGCGTATCAGTCGCCGATCGAAGGTTCGAAGACGCGCCCCGCGCCCGGCGGCAGTCCGGGCGGTTCGTCCACCTCGCATGGCAAGCCTGGCGACCTGAAGGGGCAAATCCTCGGTGGCTTGCTTTCAGGACTGTTCACGACGGGCGCAAGCGCCGCTGTAGTCGGCGGCGAAAATCTCGCCCATCAGCAGGCTTACGATGCATCGCTTGCGAGCACGCTGGCGTTCATCACGCGCGGTGGCCTGACGGCACTCAAGACCTACAAGGGCGAACTGGATCGTCTCGACTGGGAGAGCGGCTTCGAGCAGGGCCATTTCAGCGACGCCAGCCTGAACCGCTTCGCCACCTACTTCAAACAGTACGCGGGCGGCCTCAAGATCAATGACGAACAATTGGTCAAGCTCGCCGAGATCACCGAACAATTCCGCGCCAACCTGGCTTATCTGTACAGCCTGGACGCGGACAGGTTCGACGCGCCCGGCAGCAAACCCGGTGAGCAACCCACGAGCAGCGGGCTCGAACAGCAACGCTTCAACGCGATCATGGCCGCGGTCGGCCTGTATCAGATCAACGTTGACCGCACGCTCGGCTTCCAGGCCTCGTCGGCGAGTCCGCTCGCCGACGGCCGCACATGGCCCGGCAAGCTGTATCGCGGCGCGATTGGCGCGACCTTCACCGGCAATCTGATCTCGACCGTCCACTCGCTGGAAACACTGCCGCTGCACTTCGATACGCCTGCGCACGCTGCGGCCGCGATTGCGGGGCTAGGTTTCAACGGGATCTTCGGCCTCGCCAATGCGGGCCTCGCCGTGCATAACTTCACCGAGCTTGGCAGCGGTTTCATCGGCGACAACATGACGACGACGAAGGCGCCGCTGCGCTGGCTGCAGACGGGGTCGATGATGGGGTTGCCAGTGGCTTCGGCGTTCTGGGCAGGCAACGATGTGATCAATCATGCCCTGATGAACCCGACTCTGCCGAATATCGCCGTGGCCGCGTTCGATGCGGCGCTCGATCTCGCCTTCGGCAAATTCACCTACGACGCCGCGAAGAATACCGGCAACAAAGGCGCATGGCGCAGTCCGGTCGCGGGTCCGGGCGCGCTCGCCAAGCCGCAATATCTGTTCGCCGCCGCGCTGATCGCGCGGATGGTCATGCAATTGGCGTATGGATCCGGCGGTGCGCCGTCCAGTGCGCAGCCTTCTCAGGCGCCGGGCACGAACCAGAATAATCAGCAGCAGCCGGGGCAGGGCGGCACACCGCCGTCGACGCCCAATCCCAACCCGACGGCGAGCCCAGCGCCTACGCAAACGGCATCTGCACCGCCGTCGACCCCGACCCCGAAGCCAGGCAGGCCGTCCGCGCAGCCCTCGCAATCTCCGGCGCATCCGACTGCCGTCACACATCGGGTCGGAGCCAGTGAAACATTGACGATGGTGGCCGATAGTTACCAGGGCGGCTTATTGACTCGAGCGGAGGGTAAGGACACCTCTCTGTCGATGCGGCAGAAAGAACATCTCGCCCTGATGCGGCTGCTCGAATTGAATTCGACAGTGCCGGCCAATCCGGACACGGATCCGGTAACTGGCGACACGCTGACTGTCGGCTATGCCGACCCTCAGGGCTCGCTGTTGCCCTGGCAGGCACCGGACACCGCGCCGAGCGAATGGAAATTTGTCGATGCGCAGCCGGGCGACTCGCTGGCGAGCATCGGTGCGGACCATCATCTGCTCTTTGACCAGATCCTCAATCTGAATCCGCAATTCCGTGCGGACTTCAACATGATCGGGATCGGCGACGAAGTTCGAACGAAGTGACGTATTGAGGCAGGCATGCTGTCTCCTTTCCCAGCCCGACGCCCGACATCTGGGCGTGCGGGCCGTTCGTCGTGGCAACGGCCGCCAATCACCGGCTCCAGATCCTTTCCGGCCCGCCTTTCAAGCCGCCGAAGGTGCGCACTGATCGCGAATTGAGTCAGATGCAAACGGCTCGCTGCGCGCGTGAAAGCCGCCCTCTTGAGCGACGCTAACGAAAGATCGGAGCAGAATGGTGTCAAACATAATTCGTTCGAAGAGGTCTTTGGGAGTCCGACGGTATTACTTTGTTTTCAAATCGACGAGAATATGTTGAGATAGTGTGACTAGAGCGTCGGGTCGATGAAGGCGCAAGGCAGTCGTGCAACGATAGCGGTTCGTCGGCATGCGTCATGTTCACGCCGCCTTCGGTTGCCGCTTTTCTCTCACGTTCACCGGAGCAGTCAAATGCATGGCTTTTCGGTACCGTCGATCGATATGGAACGCTATCCGGCCGGCGAGCAGCCCGCCGTAACGGGCGCCGGCGACCCGCCGGAGCTGATCTGGCACAAGGACCGCGATCTCGCGGCCGATTCCGCCGCGCGCCGCTCGGGCGCGCAGTCGCATCTGATCCGCGAACTCGCATCCGCGGCCACGCCGGCGGAGCGCATCCGGCTGTTCGCGGGTTTGCTGCGCATCATCGGCTTCAACACGGTGGCCTACGTGACGTTGCAGGTCGTCAATGAGCGCGTGGCACGCGCCTTCATGGTGGAGGGGCTGGTACCGGCGCAATTTCGCGGCAACTACTTCCACGAACGCTACTTCGAAGTCGATCCGCGGCTCGTTATCGGCCGTGTGCATACGCCGCCGGTCGTGTGGGACCTTTCGCAGCTGAACAAGGCATGCCGCAGCCGCGGACGCGATCCGCGCGCGAATCGCTTTCTGCAGGAAATGGACGCCGACGGCATGCGTTCGGGCATCATGCTCGGCCTGCCGGTTCCCTCGACCGATCTTCAGGTGATCGTCAGTTTCACGTCGATGAACCCGAAACTCGCGTGGATCGACAGCAGCATTCTCGCTCAGACGCTTGGGCTCGGCCTGTCGCTTCATCAGCTTGCCGCCGGATACCGGCGCACGCTTGCGCAGCAGTTCGTGGCGACGGCGGTGTCGGAAAGGCAGCGGGAGATTCTGCTGTGCATCGCGTCCGGCCTGTCGGACAAGCAGATCGCGTTGCGGCTGCATACGAGCGTGCACAACGTCGACTATCACTTGCGGCTGCTGCGCAAAACGTACGGTGTCGGCAATCGTGCGGAACTTGCGTATCTGGCGGGACGTCTGCGGCTGAATTGACAGCCTGCATTGATGCATGCGGTGGCCGCTTGCCGGCGCGATCTAATGCGCGGCAAGCGTCGTCTCGCTCAGGCAGCGCGTGCACCAGCGGTTGGGATCGTCGGCGCAACGTACCGTGATGAACTGCCGTGCGTCCGGCGTGCGGCATGGCTGCCGGACCGGTGCGCGTTGGGCGGTTTTGCGCGGCGGGGCGGCTTGCGCGATGGATGCTTCGGCTGCATCGGGCGCGGCGGTGCGCACCGCCTCGACAGGTTGCGCCGCCGAGTCCGGCCCGCGTGCCGCTTGCCGCGCATTCGTATAAGCGCCGGCAATCACGCGCGCCACGTAACCTTCCCGATACCCGGTCGAAAAATTGCCGCTGTAGTAGCAGGAAAACGCCCCGCGCAATGCGCCTTGCTCGTCGCGTGTCTGCCCCGCCGAACGCGCGAAGCATTGCGCCAGAATTGCGCCGCTCGCGCGCAGATTGCGGCACGGCTCGAAAATCGTTTCGATGGTTTCGCCGAAGCGCTGCAAATTGCGCACGTTGATCTGTGCGAGCCCGAGACTGAAATCGAAGCCGCGCGCCGCGAGCGCATGTGCGGTCGCCACGGCTTCGTCGTAGTCGCGCGGCTGGCGTTTCAGATGGCCGCCGACCACGCCGATCGCATACGGATTGAAACTCGACTCGACACGCACGATCGCCGCCAGCGTCTGCGTGTCGACATGCGGCGCGCAGGTCCGCGCGAGTTCGGCGAAGCTCGCCGACGCCGCACCGTTCTGCTGTGCGGCCGCGGCGAGCGGCAGCGCAGCGGCGGCGAGCACCGTTGCGGCTAGCCACACGAACCCGCGCACGGCACTCATCGCGGCCTCAGCGATACGACAGGATCAGCCCGTGAATCAGCACGGACCAGCCGTCGAGCGTGACGAACAGCAGCAGCTTGAACGGCACGGAAATGGTGGTCGGCGCGATCATCTGCATGCCGAGCGCGAGCAGTACATTGGCTACCACCAGATCCACCACCACGAACACCAGATACAGCACGAAGCCGATCTGGAACGCCTTCATCAACTCGCTCAGCGTGAAGCTCGGCACCAGCACCAGCAGGTCGTCCTGTTGCAGATTCTTCGCGCGCGCCGCGGGCCATACGCTAGTGGCCGAGCGCACGAAGAAGCTGCGTTCGCGCTCCTGCGTGTGCTGCATCATGAAAGTCTTGATGGGCGGCGCGGCGGCGTCGAACAATTGCAGCACGTCCTGCACGTTCATCTGGCTGCCGACCGAGAAATTCTGCTGCTTCAGGTTGTCGCCGATATCCATGCCGACCGGCGCCATGATGTACACCGACAGAATCAGCGCAATGCCGTTCAGCACGATATTCGGCGGCACCTGCTGGATGCCGAGCGCGCTGCGCAACAAGCCGAACACGACGACGAGCTTGGTGTAGCTCGTCACCATCAACGCCGCGAACGGAGCGATGCCGAGCGCGGCGAGCAGCGCCACCATCGCGATGGGATTCGGCAGATTACCCATCGTGGCGCTGGTCCGGCGTTTTTGCATGCGTTGGTGCGTGCGTTGGCGTTTGCGTTGGCGTTTGCGCGGTCCCCGGCGCGAGTTCCGCGACCCGCACGCCGAGCTTGTTGCCGACCGCGATCAGATGCCCGTGTCCGACCAGCATGCCGTTCGCGAGGATGCGGATCACGCCCTGGTTCAGCGGCTGCTCGAGCTCGAGCACGAAGCCCGGCCGCAACGCCTTGAGCTGCGCGAGCGTCAGCGTGCGCCGCTCGAGCTCGAAGCTCGTGGTGACTTCGAGCGAGTCGAGCGGCAGCGCGGCGGCGGCTTTGGCGCCGCTAGTGCCGCTAGTGCCGCTAGTGTCATTGGTAGCGCCGGCCGGCGCGGCGTGCTGATCCGGCGTTGGCGTGGTTGCGGTCACGGCGTTCCCCTGAATCTGTTCGATGGTGATGGTGGCGCCCAGCACGCGTGCGTTTAACGTGATGCCCGGCGAACCGCGTGTTCTGGCGTGGCAGGTCAAACCCGTGCCGGCCGACTTCCAGCGCTCGATCGCGATGATGTCGCCTTGCTGCAAGCCGTTCAGTTCCTGTTGCGCGAGGCGCGTCGTGCCGATGCAAAACGACAGCGGCACCGGGAGCATGTCGAAATCGTGCGGGCCGAGCGCGGGCGGCGGCGGATCGGCGGGGCAGGCGAGCGCGAGAAAGCGGGCGTCGTCGAATTGCAGTGCGCCGTGCGTGCGCCAGTCGGCGGCGCCCGGGCTAACCTTGCTGACCGAAAAACGGAGTTCGGCGCCAGCGTCGGTTGCGCCGGGCGCTTCGCCGTGTTCGGGCGCGAACAGCACCGCGTCGTGCCGCGTCAGCCGCGCGAGCGCGTTGCAGACGGGCGCCAACGCATCGGCAACCAGCGCGCAGCGAATTGCCTCGGGCACGGCCGGATCGGCCGCGTCGCCGATCAGCTCGGGCTCGGCGAGCGCCTCCAGCAGCAGCCAGCCGGATGCCGGGCCGAGGCGAAAGCGGTAGCGGCGCGGCGCGCCTTCGGCGAGCCGCGCGTTGAAGTCCCAGCGCAGCGCGTAAGCGGCGCCGCCGGCTTCGAGTGCGAACGGGCGCGGCCATGCATAGGCGCGCCGCAATGCGCGCGCGGCCTCGGGCGCGAGCCGCGGCAGCAGCGTGCTATCGCCGAGCGCGCCGACGGATGAAGCGGGGGGCGTCTTCGCGTGCACAGCGGCGGATAACGGCGTGTGCAACGGCGCGTGCAGCGGCGTGTGCAGCGGCGCGGCATCGCTATCGAACGCCTGCGGTTCGCGCATCGTCGCGGGACCGTTCATCGCGCGTCGTGCTGACCGGCCAGATACGCGAGATGCACGCGGTTCTGCGCGCCATAGCGTTTCTTCAGCAGTCGCAAGTGATAATCGACGTTATGCGTCGACATCTGCAATTGATCGGCGATCTGTTTGTCGCTCATGCCTTGGGTCAGCGCGGTCAGGATGCGGCGCTGCACGTGCGAAATCGGCTTGTTGCGCGGCGGTGCTTCGTCGAGCGAGGCCGCATGGCTCAACAGATATTCGTGCAGCGCGAGGCCCAGCGCATAGGCCTGGCCAATGACACGGTCGCCGATCCAGTGCTTCGACAGATTGGCGCAACTGAAATTGATCACGCTCTGGTGCGGACTCGACGGACTCGCGAGCCCGAACGTGATGCCGCTGCGCAATCCGGCTTCATGCGCGTCGTCGAGCAGATGCCGCAGACGCGGTTCGACGGTTTGCAGCGCATCGCCATAAGGCGCTTGCGCGAGCGACGTGAGGTCCCACACCAGCGGCCATTCGTAGCGGCACGCGAAGGCGATGCGCGGATCCACTTCGATATAGCGCTGTGCGACATAGCGGTCGGGCCAGCCGGGCGCGGCGTATTCGCGTACATACAGCGCGCGTGTGATGAGGTCGCCGGCTCGCGCGAGCCGCCAGTAGCACAGCCAGTCGAAGCCGATCGCGCCGAGCATCGTGCCGATCAGCAGGCGCCGTTGCGCCGGGCTGCGCGCGCCGCTCAGTTCGTCGGCGACTGCCGAGCGTGCGGCCGGCAACGGCTTGCTGGCGAGGTCGGCGATACAGCGCTGCCTGCCGTCCAGCATCACGTAGCTATCTTCGGCGCGTTGGCTCGATTTCAAGCTTTCCTCCAGGTCCGGATGCGTGACCCCAATGTAATGTCGAACGCGGACGCGGAACACTACAGCGTTTCGTAGTGCGGCGTGAAATGAACGCGTTCAAACCACCGGATCCCACGAGTTTTCCAGGCACTGCCACGACAGGGTTTCTCTAAACTGACTGCACCATTGGCTTTCATGGAGCGCTGTTCCGCAACTCGCCGAAGGCGGCTGCGAAGGACACACGTTCATGCCTTTCGATACGGTCAACAAGCTCTGGCGCGGCACGCTGGGAGTGGGGTGGCGCGAACGCGGCGCCCGCTTCTCGCTCGCGCGCAACTACGACTTGCTGCTGGCGCTGTTCGTCGCGGCGGTGGTCGCGCTATTCGTGCTGCCGTTGCCGACCGTGGTGCTCGACGGCCTGATTTCGCTGAACCTGGCGTTGAGCATCCTGCTCCTGACGGTGTCGACGTACCTGCCGTCCGCCGTGAGCTTTTCATCGTTTCCCGCGCTGCTGCTGTTCACCACGCTGCTGCGGCTCGCACTGAACATCGCTTCGTGCAAGCTGATTCTGTTACAGGCGAATGCAGGACATGTCATTGATACCTTCGGGCGTCTGATCGTCGGTAATAACTTCGTGGTCGGCGGCGTGGTGTTTCTGGTGATCGCAATCGTGCAGTTCATCGTGATCGCGAAGGGCTCCGAGCGCGTCGCGGAAGTGGGCGCGCGTTTCTCGCTCGATGCGATGCCCGGCAAACAGATGAGTATCGACGCCGATCTGCGCGCCGGCATCATCACGTCGGACGAAGCGAAGCGGCGCCGCGAATTGCTCGAACAGGAATCGCAACTGCATGGCGCAATGGACGGCGCGATGAAGTTCGTCAAGGGCGATGCGATCGCGGGCATCATCATCGCGTTCATCAATATTCTGGCGGGCATCGCGGTCGGCACGCTGATGCACGACATGAGCGTGTCGCAGGCTTTGCACCGGTATGCGGTGCTGACCGTCGGCGACGGCATGGCTTCGCAAATTCCGTCGCTGCTGGTGTCGATCGCAGCGGGTGTGGTGACCACACGGGTTGCGTCGCGCGACGCGCAGGAGCGGCACCTCGGTGAACAGATCGGCACGCAGATCACCAATCATCCGCGCGCGATGCTGATCGCCGGTGTGATCGTTCTCGCCTTCGTGCCGGTGGCGGGTTTTCCGAAGTGGTCGTTTCTGCTGCTGGCGGGCGGCATGATCTCGGGCGGCGTATTCCTGATGCGGCGGCGCAAGACGGTGCCCGCACTGAATCTGATCACGCTCGCGGATGCGCCCGCCGACAGCGAAGCGGGCATTGGCGCGGGCGGCTCGCTGGTGCATCCGCTCGGCATGACGGCGCTGCTCGCGGTGGTGTTCGCCCGCGATCTGCGCGCGCATCTGAATCTCGTGCAATTGCAGGCGGCGCTCTCCGAAGCGAAAGCGCGCGTCGACGTCGATCTGGGCCCGGTGTTTCCGCGCATGAACCTGCGTTTCGATCCGGTGCTCGCGCAGCACAGCTATCGGATTCTGTTGCAGGACGTGATTGCGTCGACGGGCTATCTGCGTCCCGGTCTGCTGTTATGGGACGGCACATCGCCGCTGCCGGCCGATCTCGAACGCGAAGCGGGTGAGCCGTTCGGGCCGTTCACGCAGCCGGTGTGGATTGCCGCTCACGGGTCGCCACCGGGCGGCCGCGCGGCGCACGTGTCCCACAGGGGGAATCTCACGCACGAACAGGTGCTCGCGCAGCATCTGGAGTCGATCGTACGCGCGAATCCTGCCGCGCTGATCGGGATTCAGGAGACGCAGGCACTGGTGCATCTGGCGCGCCGCGACCATCCGGAACTGATCGCCGAACTCACGCGCATCGTGCCCTTGCAGCGGATTACCGAAGTGCTGCGGCGCTTGTTGCTCGAACACATTCCGATCCGCAATCTGCGGGTGATTTTCGAAAGCCTCATTACGTGGGCGCCGAAAGAACCCGACGACACCATCGCGCTGGTCGAGCAGGTGCGCGTCGACCTCAAACGGATGATCACCGACCGCTATTGCGGCGTGAGCCGCAGCCTCGATGTCGTGCTGTTCGAGCAGAGCTTGCAGGACCGCGTGCAGGCGGCGATCACGAAGACGCCGCAAGGCGTGTTTCTCGGCCTCGCGCGCGACGTGAAGGACAACGTCGGCGAACAGACCCGCGCGGTGATGGAGTCGCTGCGCAGCGGCGCGCGCGAGGGGCGTGAACGGCGCGTCGGCGTGCTGGTGCCGATGGCGGTGCGCTTCTATGTGAAGTCCGTGCTCGAGCCGGTGCTGCCCGATGTGCCGGTGCTGTCGTATCAGGAGATCGAGGAGGACGTGCGGCTGCATACGATCGGCTGGGTGAAAAACCCTGCATGAACCCGGTACGAACCCGGTACGAACCCGGCATGAAGCGCATGACGAACCCACGCCCCAACCATGGAGAAACCGCATGACCGCAGCCGCGCTTCTCGACATCACGCGCCAGGCGTTGTTGCTGGTGTTGATGCTGTCGTTGCCGGTAGTGCTGGTGGCGACCGGCACGGCGCTGTTCGTTGCGATCGCGCAGGCCGTCACGCAGGTGCAGGACTCGAGTATCGGCACGTCGGTGCGAATGATCGTCGTGATGGTGACGGTGATCGTGCTGGCGGGCTGGGCCGGCCGCGAATTGCTGATCTTCGCGCGGCAGGCGCTCGAGCGGGTGTTCGTCGTCTTGCCAGGGATGTCGTGATCAACTCGCCACAGGGCTTTCACTTGAAAAAAATAGTTCATCCCGTTCTGTTGATACGCATGCGCGGCACGCTGCTGCTGATGTTCGCGCTCTGCATGCTGGTGCCGCTGTCGCGCGCGCATGCGGCGGAATTGCAATGGCGCAACCGCAGTTTCGAAATCGTCGCGAACGGCCGGCCGCTGGCCGATTTCCTGCGCGAACTGGCCGCTTCGCAGGGCACCACGGCGGTAATCGACGGCAAGGTGGAAGGCAGCATCAGCGGGCGCTTCAACGACACGCCGGTGCGTACGCTCAATAGCGTGTGCTCGACCTACGGCTTGACGTGGTACTACGACGGCTCGTTTCTGTACATCGAACGCGCGGCCGACGCGCAAACCCAGGTGTTTCCGATTCCGCGCGGTTCGGCGTCGAATCTCGCTCAGGCGCTGCAGTCGATGCAGATCACCGACAAGCGCTATCCGCTGCAGATCAGCGACCGCGACAGCACGGCCTATGTATCCGGGCCGCGCCGCTATGTGGAACTGGTGCGCCAGGCGATCGACTCGGTCGGCAACGGCGCGGCGAACACCGACCACGCGGATATCCGCGCATTCCGGCTCAAGTACAACTGGGCCGCGGACTTCGTGATCAATCGCTCGGGCAAAGAGGTGACGATTCCCGGCGTGGCGACGATTCTGCGCAAGCTGTACCTGCGCGGCGCGAGCAACAACGCGCCGAGCGCGGGCGCGATGCGCCTCGGCGGCCCCACCCGCGAAGTCAAGCTCAGTTCGGGCGACACGATCAACGTGCCGCGCATCGAGATTCCGCTGGCCGGCACGAGCGGCGGCAACGGCGTCGCGTCCGGCGGCGGTGGTGGTGGCTATGGTGGCGGTTACGGTGGTTACGGCGGCGGCCAGGGTCCGGGCGGCGACCTGAACGCGTTCGGCGGCGCCGACTCGTTGCCGCAAATCGAAGCCGACCCGGCGATCAACGCCGTGCTGATTCGCGACACGCCCGATCACATGGGACGCTACGCATCGCTGATCCAGCAGCTCGACGTGAAGCCGCGCATCGTCGAAATCAATCTGACGATCATGGATATCAGCTTGCAGTCGCTCGATCAGCTGGGCGTGGACTGGCGGCTGCATACGAGTCACGGCGACTTCCAGTTCGGCAACGGCGCGAATCCGCCGCTGACCTTCGCGGCCGGCACGACCGAAGCCGGGCAGACCGGCACCACCACGCCGGTGGGCCTCGCGCTGACCGCGTCGATCGGCGGGTCGCTGCGCGACTATCTGCTCGCGCGGATCAACGCGCTCGCCCGCACCGGCGACGCCAAGCTGTATTCGAAGCCGAAAGTGCTGACGCTCGACAACACCGAAGCCGTGCTCGAAAACCTCACCGAGTTCTACGTGCAGGTCCAGGGCTTCCAGGACTCGTCGCTGTACGGCATCACGACTGGGCAAAGCGTGAAGGTGACGCCGCTGATCGTCGAAGACGGCACGCAGCGCGTGATGATGTCGCTCGACATTCAGGACGGCGAGGTCACGAATCAGCAGGTGTCGAACGTGCCGGTGATCCTGCAGCGGAACATCGTCACCAAGGCGATGATCGACGAAGGCAAGAGCCTCCTGATCGCGGGCTTCAACAGCGATGCGCAGAGCTTCGACAAGACCGGCATTCCGCTTCTGTCCGATATTCCCTGGATCGGCCACCTGTTCAAGTACACCAACAAGAACGGGCAGCACATGGAGCGCTTCTACATGATCACGCCGCGCGTGGTCACGCCGTCGGCGGAATATGCGTCGACAGGCGGCGTGGAGAACTACACGTCGGATCTGATGCAGAACGTGGTGGTGCCGCCGTCGAACGACTCGCTGACCGCGCGTGCGCAGACGATCGCGCCGCCGCCGGCGCCGGCAAGTTCGGCCGCTGCCGCGAATGCCGCGCCGGCGACGAGCGCGCCGGTTGCGACTCCGTCCGCGACGCCGCCGGCCGCTCCCGCTGCAGGAGACAGCAATGGTCAGCAGCGGCCCTGATGCGTCCGGCTGGCAACTGTGTTTTTTGAACGGTCCGATGTCGGGCCGCACGCTGTGGCTGAAGCTCGGTGAGAATTGGGTCGGCACCGGCGCCGATTGCGAAGTGATTCTGCCGGATCGCGAGATTGCCGCGCGGCAACTGTGTCTGCATGTCGGCTCGATTGCGGTATCGATCCAGAACCAGGGCGGCGCGCCGGTGCTGCTGAACGGCACGCCGCTCGCGCAGATGCGCCGCGCGTTGATGCCCGGCGACACGGTGACGCTCGCGCACGTGAAGTTCGGCATCGAGCGGCTGGCAGGCGTGCAGGTCATGCCGGCGGGCGCGGCAAGCGCGAGCGGCGCGAAGCGTCGCGGCGAATCGCACCGCTGGCTCGCGGTGGCGTTGCCGGCGTGGCTCGGCGGGCTCGGCAGCCGCCGTCTGATGTTCGCGCTGCTGGCGCTGTGGAGCGCGTTCGCGATCGCGGCGGGCAGCTATGTGGCGGTGGCGACGCGCGGTTCGTTCTGGTGGTCGCATCAAAGCCGCTTCGAACGGATGCGCGATGTGGAAGGCGCGTTGCGGCAGTTTCCCGAGCTGACGGTCGAGCCGGGGCAGGGCAACGGCATCGTGGTGGACGGTTACGTGCGCGACGCCAACGAACGCGCGCGGGTCGCGGCGATCGTCAACGGTTTCGACGGCGTGACGCTCGGCGAGGTGTACAGCGTCAACGAATTGCTGGCGACCGCGCAGCAGACGTTGAGCGACACGCCACTGAAAGTGGCCTACACGGGCCGTGGCCGCGTGACGATCAGCGGCGTCGCGACGCGGGCGGTGTGGCAGCGCGTGCAGAACTTCAAGCGCGACGCGAAGCCGGCGGTCGAAGTGACCGACAAGGTTGTCTATGACGACAACGCCGGCGGTCCGCTGATCGCGGCGGGCGGCGGCGCGGTGCCGGTGGATATCGCGGGCGTGTATGGCGACGACAGCGGCACGCGTTACGTGGTGACGCGCGACGGACGGCATTTCTTCGAAGGCGCGACCTTGCCGGGCGGCTTGATGATCGCGTCGATCGATTCGGGCAGCGTCACGTTCGAGCGCAACGGCGCGCGCTATGTGGTGGCGCTGGGGCCGCACGGCGCTGCGCCGGCGCTGGCGTCGGATGCGGCGGCGTCGGCGGCGCCTTCAGTACCGCCTGCGGCGGCGCCCGCCGCGGCGGGCGTCGCCATGCCGGGTTCGTAGCCGCAGCCGTGCAGGGAACAGGGAATTCAAGGAGTGTCTTGCAGGCCGCAAGTCGGGCGTGCGAGGGCAAGGCGCCGCGTGAGCGGCATTTCATTAGTCCAAGGAGTCGATCATGACCACGTCAAACGTAACCAGCACAGGAACGAACCCTTCGTCGAATTTGCCGGACAACACGGCGCAGATGCAGGCGTTCGAAGAAAAACTGTTCGAGCAGCAGATGCAGATGCAGTCGATCGGGATGGTCGGTCAGTCGCATGCGCAGACCGTCAGCGTGTTGAACAACATGAGTTCGGCAGAAGGGGGCGCCAATTCGAGCGCAGGCCGGTTGGGCTAAGCGGCGGCGGTTTGCGGCGGCGCTTCGTTCACGCGGGTCGCGGGCCCGCTGTGACGAAGCCGCCCTCGCGCGCGGTGGTGTCGGTGATGCAGGCGCAGCACTTGCAGGACCTGTAATGCAGTTTTCAAGCGCAGTTTTCAAGCACGGAGCTGAATCATGACTGGATCAGCGATAGCGCCGGTCGGCGCAGAAGCCGTAGTGCAGAAGTCGGCCGCCGAGTCGGTGCAGCAGGCGCAATGGACCGCGTCCACGCAGCCGCAGGCCGGACCGCCGCCCGCCGGACAGGGTCAGGAATTCGCCGCGCAGATGGGCGGCGCGCGCAGTGTCGAAGCGGCCACGACGGCATCGGCGCCGGTCTCGAATAGCGGCGTGGTGAATTACCTCGACGGCCTCGGGCGGCATTTCAGCGACCTCGCCAACGTTCGTCACGAGGCGTTGCGCCCCACCGGCGACTGGGGCATGGATATGGCGCGGATGATGGAATACAACTGGGACCTGTCGATGACGGCCAATGGTTGCCAGTTCGCGCTGTCGGCCGCGCAGGCGGCGAACAATTGCTCGCGCTCGGTGTTGACGCCGGATAAAGGCTGATCGCAGCGGCTAAACGTGAGGTCAGGCGCGTGCCGGCGGCGAGCGGAAATCTGCCCCCTACGCCGCCACCCACGCCACCGCCCGCGAGGCGCACAGGATGAGAAAGCGATGACGAGAATTGTCGGATGGTTCGGCGCGGCCGTGTTGCTGCTGTGTCTGGCCGGCTGCGAGCAGGAACTGGTGTCCGGCCTCGACGAAAGAGACGCCAACCAGATCGTCTCAGTGCTGGCCGACGCGGGTATCGGCGCGTCGAAGGAAAACGTGGAGAGCCGCGACGGCGCGGCGGCGTGGCAGGTGAGCGTGGACGGCGGCGCGATGGGCGACGCGCTGAAGGTGCTGCGCGCGCACGGCCTGCCGCGCCAGCGACTCGCGAGTCTCGGCCAGGTGTTCCAGCAGCAGGGGCTGGTGGCGACGCCCGCCGAAGAACGCGTGCGCTATATCTACGGCGTGCAGCAGGAACTCGCGCGCACGCTCGAGGACGTCGACGGCGTGGTGGTCGCGCATGTGCAGGTGGTGATTCCGGAGAACGATCCGCTGTCGGACAAGATCAAGCCGTCGTCGGCGGCGGTGTACATCAAGTACCGGCCGGGCATCGATTTGCACGCTACCGCGCCGATGGTCAAGGACCTCGTCGCGCATAGCATCGAAGGGCTCGCGTACGACAACGTGTCGCTGTTCCTGCAAGCCGATAGCGCGGCGAGCCAGCGCGCGGCGGGCCTGGGCGGCGACAGTCTGGCGAACCTGCTGATGCTGCGCACGCCGTTCGCGTGGCTCGCGTCGTTACTGCTTCTGCTCACGCTCGGCGTGGTCGGGCTGATCGGCGCGCGGCGCGGCGTGTTCGGTTCCCGCATCGCCAATGCAATGGGCGCGCGCTCGTCGCTGGCGGCGGGTGCGTCGGCGCGAGGCGAGTGAGATGGAGGCCGCGATGTCGCACGATTCGGCGCACGAAGCCGCGCGCGACGGCCATGGCGCCCATGGCGGCGCCCGCGACGCAGCGCGCGCCGAAGACCCGGCGCGTGCGGCGCGGCGCTACCGGCTCGCCGTCGAGTTCAATCTGCGGCCCGACCGTTATATCGATCCAAGCTGGTTGCCGCAGGATTGGCCCACCCGTTACCGCGATTTCGCGAGTTTTGGCCCGCGTGGCCGTGCGGTGCTCGCGCGCCATCTGCTGGTGCGAAGCGGGTTGGCGGAACGTTATGCGTTCGGCTTCGGCAGTCTGGTGGCGCGCATCGCGCTGATCGAACGCAGCGCCTTGACGACGCTGGCCGCTTACTGCGGGTTGATGCTGCATCGCGCGTGGCTGCTGGACGCGCCGAACTGGCGCACGCATACGGCGCTCGTCGACGCGTTCGGCTACAACGCGATGCCCTTCGTGCTCGAGCGTGCGCCGCCGTTCGACGCGATCGGCGAAAGCCTCGAACCGTTTCGCCAGACGCCGCGCGCCGCGGTCGACGCGATCCGCCAGCGCGGTGCGCGGCTGCTGCTGGACTTCGTCGCGCCGGAGGGCGATGCGATCGTCGAGCGGATGCGCCTGAAATTCGCGCGCGGCGTCAGCGGCCAGCCGGCGTATGGACTGAGCGCGGTGCACCGGCAGCATCTGGCCGAACTGATCTTTCTTTGCCTGATACCTGAGAGGCTCGCACAATGGGACTGGCTTTTCTGATCACCAGCGAAAACCTGCAGATCCTTTCCGAGCGCAAGGTGCTCAAGCAGAGCGAGTATGCGGCGCTGCTCGACGCCGGTTCGCTGCTGTCGACCGCGCAGACCGAACGTCAGCGGATTCTCGACGAAGCGCAGCAGGGCTACGAACGCAGATTGCGCGAGGGACATGCGCAAGGCGTCGAACAGGGCAAGCGCGAATACGCGCAGCAGGCCTGCGGCGCCGCGCTCGATGCGGCGCGTACGCTCGACGGCTTGCGCGAGACTATCGCCGGGATCGTCGTGAAGGCGGTACGCACGATAGTCGGCGAAAGCGATCCGCGCGCGCTGTACGAAACGGCGTTGCGGCGCATCGATGCGCTGGTGCGCGAGGAGGCGTTTCTGGTGGTGCGGGTGGCGCCCGCGTGCCGTGAGGCGGTGGCGGCGGCGTTGCAGCAGGTGTGGCCGGAGCGGATGGCATCGGTCATGGCCACGGCCGCGGCGCTTCCTGTTCGCATCGTCACCGATAGCCGCCTGAACGAAGAGCAATGCATTGTCGAAACGCCGTCCGGCACGCTCGATGTCGGTCTCGACGCGCAGATCGACGCATTGCGCGCCGCGATCCGGCAGCGTACGTCATGAGCGATGCTCCGTTTGAACGCGCCGGCGCCGCCGATAGCGAAGCGGCGCCGTCGCTCGATAGTTTCGCCGACGCGTTAGGCGAACTCGCGCTCGACGGTTTCGGCTCGAACCTCGGCCTCGACCGTAACGCGCTCGCCAGCGAACTCGAGCACGGCCTCGATCAGTTCAACCCGGTGCGCATGCGCGGCCGTGTGAGCCGTGCTGTCGGCCTGCTGGTCAACGCATCCGGCGTGCATGCGAGGCTCGGCGAAATCTGCGAGTTACGCACGCCGGGCGCCGCGCCCATGCTCGCGGAAGTGGTCGGCTTCGCGCGTCAAACCACCTTGCTGACGCCGCTCGGTGCAACCGACGGTTTGTCGCCTTCGACGGAAGTGATTCCATCGGGACGCGGCCATCGCTTCGCAGTCGGCGCGAGTTTGCGCGGGCGCGTGCTGAACGGCCTCGGCGCGCCGCTCGACGGCCGCGGCGCGATTGCCGGCGGCACGCTGGTGTCGGCGCATAACGAGCCGGTCAATCCGCTGCTGCGGCAAAACATCGACACGCCGCTCGCCACCGGCGTGCGCGCGATCGATTCGCTGTTGACGGTGGGCGTCGGGCAGCGCATCGGCGTGTTCGCGCCGTCCGGCGTCGGCAAGAGCACGCTGCTCGGCATGATCGCGCGCGGCACCGAATGCGACGTGATCGTGATCGCGCTGGTCGGCGAACGCGGCCGTGAAGTGCGCGAGTTTCTCGAGCACAGCCTGTCGCCCGAGGCGCGCGGCAAGGCCGTGATCGTTGCGTCGACATCGGATCGTCCGGCGATGGAGCGCGTGAAGTCCGCACATGTCGCGACCGCGATCGCCGAGTACTTCCGCGATCAGGGCAAGCGCGTGCTGTTGCTGGTCGATTCGCTGACGCGTTTTGCGCGCGCGCAGCGCGAAGTCGGTCTCGCCTCCGGCGAGCCGCCGACGCGGCGCAGTTTTCCGCCGTCCACTTTCTCGGTGCTGCCGCAATTGCTCGAGCGCGCCGGGCAGGGCGAACGCGGCTCGATCACCGCGTTCTACACGGTGCTGGTGGAAGGCGACGAGGAAACCGATCCGATTGCCGAAGAAGTCCGTTCGATTCTCGATGGCCATATCGTGCTGTCGCGCAAGGTCGCGACCGCTAACCGTTATCCGGCGATCGACGTGCTCGCGAGCCTGTCGCGCGTGATGTCGCAGGTGGCGGACGCAGCGCATGTGGCTGCGGCGGCGCGCGTGCGTGCGCTGCTGTCGAAGTATCAGGACATCGAGTTGCTGGTGCAGATCGGCGAATACCGCGAAGGCGCCGATCCGCTCGCCGACGCCGCGTTGCGCGCCAAGGCGCCGCTCGATGCTTTTTTCTCGCAGCGTGCCGACGCGCTTGCGCCGTTCAACGAAACCCTGGCAACGCTCCATGACATCGCCCGACGCCATTAAGTCCACGCTCGATGCGTTGCGCCGTGTGCGCGAGGTTCGTCATCGCAAGGCGGCGCTCGACAAGATGCGCCAGCATCGCGTGACCGAACAGACGGCGCAGTCGGTCGCCGACGCCCGCGCGCGGATGCTGAATGAACTCGCCGCCCGTCATGCGCTCGCGCAGCGCGTGACGAACGACGCCGGCGCGGCGCGCATGTCGCCGCGCGCGTTGCAGGACACGGTATTCGAGGACCTCTCGCGGATGCGAGCGGCCGGTCTCGCTCATGAGGATGCAGAGCGCGCGGGCGAGCAGCATCGGCAGGAAGAGGGGCGGCTCGCGGAACTGCAGACGCGGCTCAATCGCGCGCAGGCGAATCTCGACAAGCTCGAGCGCGTGGCGAGCGATGCGGGCCGCGGCGCGCGGCTCGCGCAGCAGGCGCGCGAGGACGACGAAGCGGACGAGGCGGCATTGCGCCGGCATGGCGCGTCGGCGGCGAGCTTGCTGGACGATGGGCGATAACAGCTTCGCGGCGATTCAGGCCGCGCTGCATCCGCTGCTGCTCGTCATGCCGCGCCTCTTGCCGATGATGCTGATCGTGCCGGTATTCGGCGAACGCGTGCTGACCGGCCTCGTGCGCAACGGGCTGATCGTGGTGATCGCGCTGTTCGCGTCGCCGATGGTCGACGTGCCGGAGCTGGCCACGATCGCGCCGCTCGTGTGGATGCTGATCCTCGCGAAGGAGGCGCTGCTCGGCGTGCTGCTCGGCTTCACGTTCAGTGCAGTGTTGTGGGCGATCGAAAGCGTTGGCCACCTGATCGACTTTCAGACCGGCTCCGGCAACGCGGCGTTCTTCGACCCGATCTCAGGCAGCGAGGGCGGTCCGACCGGCGCGTTCCTGAACTTCCTCGCGATCACGCTGTTCGTCACCGGGGGCGGTTTGCATCTGATGCTGACGTTGTTCCTGGAGTCGTACCGGCTGTGGCCGGTCGACTCGCTGACGCCGAACGCGCACCGGTTACTCGACCAGTTCGCGATCCGCGCAACCGACTCGGTGATGCGCGCGACCGTCAAGCTCGCCACGCCGGTGATTCTGGTGCTGGTGCTCGCCGAACTCGGCATCGGGCTGATCGGCCGCGCGGTGCCGCAGATGAACGTGTTCATGCTCTCGCAGCCGGTCAAGAGTTCGCTGGCGCTGTTGATGATGGCGCTCTTCCTCTATTTCGTGTACGGCTCGTTGCAGGCGTTTCTCGCGCCGGATAGCCCGCTTTTTGCGCTATTGCGCGCGGCCTTGTAGCGGCGCCGCATGAGCTGACCGCCACGCCATCATGGCCGAAAAATCCCATCAGCCCACCGCGCGCAAGCTGCGCGAAGCGCGCCGCAAGGGCGAGGTTGCGAGAAGCGCCGATGTCGTCGCGGCGGTGCAGTTCATCGCGCTGCTGGCGCTTCTGATCGGCGCGGGGCCGATCGGCCTGCGGGTGCTGCACTCGCTGCTCGATGCCGCCGCGCAGTTGATTGCCGCGCGTGATCCCGGCGCGTTGCTCGTACCGCTGGTGAGCGCGGCGGTCCGTGCGCTGGCGATGCTGATACTCGCGGTGAGCGCGCTAGCCGGGATCGCCGCAGCGGCGGCCGCGCTCGCGCAAGTCGGCGGACTGATGGCGTGGGAACGGATCAGGCCTGACCTGAACCGCCTCAATCCGGCGGCGGGACTCGCGCGGATGTTCTCGCTGCGCAATCTGATCGACCTCGCGAAGCAGGCGCTCAAGACGCTCGCGCTTGCCGCGATTCTCTACGTGGTGATTCGCGGCTCGCTCGGCACGGTGATCGAGGCAGGTTTTACCGAGCCTGCACGGATACTCGGCGTAGCCGGTAAATTGCTCGCGCTGCTGTTCGGCTGGGCCGCGGTGGTGTATGCGGCGCTCGCCGCGTTCGATTACGCCCATCAGCGCTGGCAGTACATGCGCCAGCTCAGAATGAGCACCGACGAAATCCGCCGCGAATATCGCGAGACCGAAGGCGATCCGCATCTGGGCTCGCGCCGCACGCAACTGGCGCGCGAGTTGCAATTCAATTCGCTGCAGGACGTGGTGGGCAGCGCGTCGGCAGTGGTGTATTCGGCGCGCGTGGCGGTGGCGCTGCGCTATACCGGCGCGCCGTCGCTGCCGACGGTGGTGGCGCGCGGCGAGGGCGAAGCCGCGCAGAGAATTCGGGCGCTCGCGCAGGAACTGCTGCGCCCGGCGGTGGCGAATGCGGGGCTGGCTGAAACGTTGTACGAGCAGGTGGCGCTCGGCCATTTCATCGACCGCGCGCACTTCCGCGAGGTGGCGGAACTGCTGAAGTGGGCGACCGGCGACGACACGTGACGAGTGGCGCGCGGGGCGGTCACCGGCGTAAGCGGTGTGCAAGGGGAGCGCCGGCCGAGCTGCTGGTGCACGACCTCGCGGACCTCGCGGACATCACGACATCACGACATCACGACATCACGAGGTCGGCAGCTGCCCCGCGAGAAACGCCAGCTGGGTGCGATTGGTCACGCCGCACTTCTGACGCAGACGCCGCAGATGGTAGTCGACGTTGTGCGCGGTCGTGTGCATGCGCAACGCGATTTCCTTGTCCGACAGGCCGGCCGCCAGAAAGCCGAGAATCCGCATTTGCAGCTCCGACAATTCGGCCGCCGACTCGCGCCGGTTGATCGCCCGCACATACGCCGAAAAGCGCTGATGAATCGACAAACCCAGCGTCAGCGACTGCACCACCACGCTGTCGGTGATCCAGCCCGCCTGTTCGCTCGGCGCAGCGAAGCTGATGATCGAGCGCAGCCGCGTGTGCGGAATCGGCAGGCCAAAAATCAGGCCGCTGCCGGCGCCTCCGTCGCGCATTTCGTCGAACAGGGTGCGCATGCCTGGCGGTGAGCCCGCGCGGCGCCACGCTTCGACGAGCCGCCGAAGATCCCACACATGCGGCGTGTTGCCCGCCAACGCCGCGGCGAAACGCGGATCGTGCCGGTGATAACCGGCTTCGAAATAGTGCGGCGCGAGATTCGACGATAGATAGCTGCGCGGGAAGTACAGCCGTTCCGGGCGGCCCTGCGTATCGAGCTTCACCGTCAGATAGCCGAGTTCGCTGAAGCCGACGAGGCGCAGCATGCCGCGCACGAGCCGCATCCGTTCGTCGGTGTTGCGGGCGGCGCCGAGATCGGCGGCGATATGGGTTTCGCCGCCCAGCTCGTCGCGGCGGATCGTGCCCAGCAACTCCGCTTCGTCGTAGTAGCAGATGTCCGGCGTATCGGCGGCTTGCGCGGCGTCGGCCGTCTCGCAAGCCGGCGCCGCGGCGGCCGGCGACCGCTTGCTGTCGTAGCCGCCCGTCGCCATGCGGCAGACCGCAACGCCCGCAGGCTCGTTTAAAACGTCCATTCCATAGGTCATACGCTCCCCCCTGTTGTCGTTGTGGACACACCTCGGCCGCGGCGAACCGTACCGCTGGATTTCCCGTAGCCAGGTGGTGGTGCGGCCGTCTGCGTGGCAGGGGCCGCGAGCGTACAGCGTCAGTCGCCGAGGATGCAGCCCGCGATATACGCGAGCTGTACCCGGTTCTGCGCGTTATAGATTTTCTTCAGTTGCCGCAAGTGATAGCCGATGTTGTGCGCCGACATCGACAGGGATTCGGCCATTTCACGGTCGCTCAGGCCTTGAGTCACGAAACGCAGGATCGAGCGCTGCACGCCGTTCAGACTGGCCGCCGTCAGCGACGGCATCAGACTGCGCCCGCGTGCCTCGATGAACGCATGCAGGCCCACGCCGATCGCATAGGCTTCGCCGAGCGTGGTGTCGGCGATCCAGCTGCGGCCTGTTTGCGCGCTCGACAGCGTGATGATGCAGTGCTCGAGCGCGTTGCCTGTGGCGAGGCCGAAACTCACGCCGCTATGCAAGCCCGCCTGCCTGGCGGCGGTGCTGAAACGGCGCGCGAAGGTCTCGCAGCGCTCGGCCATCGGCGTTGAAAACATCGACTCGATGTCCCACGCGAACGGCCATTCGAAACGGCATGCGTAGGTCACGCGCGGATCGATCGCGAAGAACTGCTCGCGCCCGTAGCGCTCGGCCCAGCCCGGCGGCGAATAAGTATCGAACCAGGCGGCGCGGCTGACGAATTCGCCGATCCGCACGACGCGGCAATAGCAGAGCGTGTCGAATCCCGCGTGCTGGATCGCTTCGCGCATCAGGGCTTGCCGTGCCTCGCTGCCGGGCGCTTCGAGCAGGCTGCGGCCGATGCCGGCCAACCCCTGCCCCCCGGCAGTCAGCGTTGCGTCGAGCGCCGGCTGTGTGCCCTCGTGATCGAGCTGGGTGTCGCCGAAGGTGAATAAAGCGGTTTGCTCTTCGCCCGTTTCGCTCATTGATTGATTTTCCGCTGGAACGCCGTGTTCCTTTTTTGCCGGCTCAGGAGGCGCCTCGTGGGCCTGAGCGGAACCGGCTCGCGCTCGCGCCGGATGCGGGCAATCGAGCGCCAAGGAGTGCGTCAATTCTAGGAGCGAATAAATCCTCTGACAATTGAGGCTCTCGTAGTTTTCGCAGTGTGCTGGGCATTCGTCTGATTGAAAACTACGAAGTCTCGTGGCGCGAAACGACTGTGCAGCAGCGCTGAAGTTTTGGCAAAAGACGATTGTTCTATCGATTTTGATAAGCGATTGAATTTTCGTGATATTTTGCGCGATCGAATTGCCGGATATATCACCGCTGCTTAGCACCATGTGGGATTGCGGATTTGATCTGCCGGAAATCCGGCTCGACGATCTCACTGGCGCCTGGATTGAACGAGCCTTGCTGCTTGAGTCTCGCGCGACGATCAGATTCAATGACAGGCGACCAGGCAGGTGACAGCGCCAATGCCGACCGCCGTTCCAGCCAGCGTACCTACAAGGAACGTTTCCAACGACGTCGCGCAACCCTGAAGCTGGGACAGCACCGCCAGTGCTGCCAGGATGATGACTCGCCGCATTTATCGTTTCCTTTGCCGGATGTGTGGCGCCGCATGGAATATTCAGGCGCCCGTTGTTTGTAGGGAGGCGGACCGCTGCTTTCCTGCGGGACAAGCCGTGGTACGTTTCGAATTATCCTCATTCGACACCGGGCGAATACCCGGAAAAAAGGACGTACATCGCGGAGTCCTTACCAATGGTTAGCGCGTCCTGAAGCGCGATGATCTTACGTAACCTTTCCTTGTCTCAAGATCCCGGCAATCGCGACGTTATTCCTCACGTAACCACTCGACACGGAGGATGAAATGTCAGCTGCAACGCCGGATCAGATCGCCCGTATGGTGCGTATCAACCCAATTGTGATCGTTAGCGGGAGCGGTGGCGCGACGCGATCCTTGCGTTACCGCGGCAAACATACCTTGCACGCCGTATTGGGTTTTCTCGATAGTCAGCGCGAGTCCCGCGCGCTTGTGTATAGCCACAAAACTGATGGTCGAATGATGTGGATCGACGTGCGGACAGGCGCATTTTGCGTGTTGCACTAGACGTCGAGAGCGATGGTTTTCCCGGTGCGAGTCTTTGAAAGAATCGCGCGCGCGCCGCGCCGACCCCGGCGAGATGTGCATCAAGCGAGATCGGACACCCCCAACTGCGCGGCCGGGTCCACGGAAATCGTCGACTGGAACCGGCCTTGCGCCGCCGGAACCTCTCATTGCGCCAATGGTCTATACACGACATCGCCCTTTTTTCCGGGGGATTCAAAATGGCTGCCACGCAATCAGGGGCGATGCCCCTCACCGAGGAGGACGCTCGGCGCCAGTTGCGCCGCGCTGTCATCGCCAGCACGATTGGTACCACGATCGAATGGTATGACTTCTTCCTCTACAGTACGGTGACCGGCCTGGTTTTCGCGAAGCTGTATTTTCCAGAGTCGGACCCGCTCGTCGGCACACTGCAGGCTTTTCTGATCTACGCCGTCGGCTTTGTAGCGAGGCCGGTTGGCGCGGCCATTTTCGGCCACTACGGCGATCGCATCGGACGCAAGGCCACGTTGATCGTGACGCTGTTACTGATGGGGCTCGCCACGTTTGCCGTGGCCTTTGTCCCCACCTATGCGGCGATCGGCATCTGGGGCGCCGTCGCGCTCACGGTGCTGCGCTTCATCCAGGGTGTGGGCGTCGGCGGAGAATGGGGTGGCTCGGTCCTGATGTCGATGGAATGGGCGCGTACCAACGCGCATCGCGGCTTCGTCGCCTCCTGGCCGCAGTTCGGGGTGCCGGCGGGACTGTTCATGGCCAACCTGGCCGTGCTGGCCACGAGCGAGATCTCCGGCAGCGGTTTCCTCACGTGGGGCTGGCGAGTGCCGTTCCTGTTCAGTATCGTACTGGTCGCGATCGGCCTCTATATCCGCTTGAATATTCTCGAGACGCCGATCTTCGCGCGGCTCCTGGCTGAGCGCAAGATCGAGAAGGCGCCGATGCTCGAGGTGTTGCGCCGCCAGCCGAAAGACATCCTTCTCTCGGCTTTTGCGCGCATGGCCGAACAGGCGCCTTTCTATATTTTCACGGCCTTCGTCTTCACCTATGGCGTCTCGACGCTGGGCGTGACACGCAACCTGTTGCTGACGGCGGTGCTGGCGGCTTCGGTGCTGGAATTCGGCACCATCCCGCTCTTTGGTCACGTGTCCGATCTGATTGGGCGGCGGCGGATGTACATGATCGGTGCCGCCACCGTCGGCGTATTCGGCTTCCTCTATTTTGCGATGGTCGGCACCAAGGATCCGATGTGGATCTTTGCGGCCATCGTGCTCTCGCTGGTGCCGCATTCGATGATGTACGGTCCCCAGGCCGCTTTGATCGCTGAATCCTTCACGGGGCGGCTGCGTTACAGCGGTGCCTCCCTGGGCTATCAGTTGGCTTCGGTCATTGCAGGCGGCCCTGCGCCGCTGATTGCGACCGCGCTCTTCGCTTACTACCATTCGGGCTATGCAATCGCGGGCTATGTCCTGGCGTGCGCGGTGCTCAGCCTGATCGCCGCTTCGCGGCTAGGCGATTACACGAACAAGGACATCTCGCGGGAATACGACGATCCGCGGGCGATGGGCGATAGCGGACACGCGACCCCGACTGCATGATGATGAACAGACTGTCGTGAGGCAACGCTTATCTTCCGCGCTGATGCATCCCCAGAGCGGCGGCAGTCCGACTGCCTGAGCTTATCGGTCCGGCCGAGGCCGGCCCTCGTGGTCAGTTCGGCCCTGCACCTTTTGATCGGCACGCAATTGTCCTAGGATAGAAATCTCGAGGCGCCACTGCCGGTGCGCCGAGCGACCACAAGGAGCGACATGCCATGCACGCTGATTCCGTGGAGTACAAGACATCGACGATCATGCCCCTAGCCCCAATTTCGATGCCAGGCTATGCAGCAACAGCGATAGTCACGCACCGGAACGGCAAACGCGAAACGTTTGGCATTCTTGGTTATTTCGCTTCCGAGAGCGCGGCGTGCATGTTTGCCGTTGAATACGCAAAGGCCCATATCGACGGCCGGCGACACCCGAAGCCGCCGTTCTCCCTTCGGTGAGTTTGCGCGGGTTGTTTGTGCGGCGACACCGGATGGCTCGCGCCAACGCTGGAGAGATTCCGAATATATAAAAAGAGGCCGCAGACATGGCTGCGGCCTGAACACACACGTCGCGCAAGGGGCGCTGACGTTGGTTCCATCCTACACATCGGCGTTTCTTAAGCAATCAGGTATCTCGTCTGAATATTCGCAAGAAGCCGGACTGCCGCATCTGCTGTGGGGCGGCCTTATTTCGATCGTGGACGCAGGCGTTGCAGAATGGCCACAGGGCCGGTCGTCCGGTGCCAGGATGATGGTCCCGGACTGTCATTTGGCCGGCGTTCTGGCTGGCATATCGCTGTGCCGTGTCGATGAATCAGTGTCCGTGCCGGCGATGTCGCCGTTGCGCGCATCAATCCACGCAATTGCCCATTCGCGTGCAACCTCGATTGCCTCGTCTGCATTATCGAACCAGGCAAGATTGCGCTCGATGTGCATTTCAGCGTCCGCGTCATCGTCAGATGACGCGCGGATCAGCCGCGCGTGCGCAAAGAACTGACCCAGCGAGAAATCCGGGGTTGCGTCAATGACCCAGCCGCGGTACTCGTACTCCATGATTACCTCCGATACTTGGCTAGTCGCGATTTCGAACAGACAAAGCATGGATTCGTCAGGTCGTATTCGCTAAACCTCCAAGGTTGAGTTGCCGACTTCGGCGTCGGCGAGCGGGCAGCACGTCGACCTCGTGCCGCCATATTGTTATATATAGGTCCTCCGGCGCGACGCGCCGGTGCTTCTGCACATCGACAATCAAAAAAATGCCCGTCCAGACAGATGGGCCGAAGCGTTCGCACGGTCCAGCCAGAACAAAGCGTCGTACGGCCTGTTATTCCAGGCAGCGTACCGGCAACGAAACATTCGGCCGGTCAGGTTGCGCTCAGGTTGCGTTTGCACAGCGCCGCCGCCAGTCCTTCGTTTCACTTGCCACGTTGTAAATACCGTCGAGCTTCTCGTGCTCGTCCAGGCAGGCCGCACGGAACACGGCCGGGCCGTGTCATGTCAGGCTAAACATGCGGGTAGTTCAATTGTCGTCTGACCTGCTCGGTAGATGCTCGTGCGGGACCGGCTCCGCTTCTGCGGCATCAGGAACGTCATCCGGAGTGCCCGGCGCAGGTTTAGGAGCCGGCGACCCGGTGTCTGGCATCACTCCGTGGATGGGGTGGTTCGGAAGTCCTGGCCGGTGACTCGGTCGTGTGGTCGGGTTTGAGGGCATGATTTCCTCCTACGCTGACGTGACCAGTAACGACCATCATACCTCTCTCGGAGACGCGGAACGTACCGCCCCCAAGCCTGGTATCTGACTACGTTCAGCGAAACCGAAGACTTCTGTCCAGCGAGGAGCGGGCGAACGAATATCGCTATCCTGCTGGGCACGCTACGCTGCGACCGGCACCATTCAGGATTCCACGCATGTACATCACGAAGCTGACACGACTGTGTGCCGATCAAGTCAACTCGATTGTGAAGGCTGTTCGATAAAGGATCGCTGCGTCACCTTGCATGGGCGGGCCGGATCTATCCGGCCTTCTGGTGAGAGCCGTATGCCTGGGTATGCCCGGCGGTTTTGCCGATCGTACAGTTTTCTTCTCCCGTTCCTTCGCTACAGCGGCAGAAGTCAACGGTTGTCGAGTCTTTGCGCTGATTGAAATTCGGGAGGCAAGGAAAATTCACGCGCGCTGTAATAAATATTTCGCAATTTCGGACTATGGATTGCCGCCTCCTTCAAGAAGGCGCTGACCTATAAATACAATATTCAAATATGAACTCACTCAATTATGTCGAATGAATTGGAATAATTAATTAAGTAACTTGTTAAAAAATTGACGTGTGGTCCATACCAACTCGCGGGCCTTGCCAGTCGGGCACTCGCTGGCATCCACAGTTGCATTGTGGGAGGCAATGTGCAGCTATGCGGCGCAAATGTATTCATCATACATAATGGCTGAACCAATAAAAGCATTTCACATATTGCATTCGAAAATTGAGCGGTTATGATGGCGTCTCCGTGATTCGATTTCTCGAATGATCGCTTTACGGAGACGGCAGGAATATTTGCCGGGAAAACGCTGGAGAGCGTAATTAATACCCGCTGCACAGACAGACTAAATCGAGGAGACGATATGCTGAGTCCCCATGAATTCGCTACCTTAATGCTCATCAAGGCCGCGCCGGATCAGATTGATCTAGGCCGCGCCGAGCTCGACACGCTGTTCGAGCGGCAACTCATATCACTGGAAAACCTCGCGTCGGGACGCTCGCGTCCTCATGTCACAAGCGACGGCGATTCCATTCTCAAGGCCGTCGCCCGGATGCGCTAGACATCTGCGGCGTCTACCTCGCGGTCCTGAATGAAACTGCGGCGTTTGCTGTCCCCATGTTCGACGCGAGCGCTGCTGCACCACACGGCGAGCGCGGCGAAGCAACAGTCATGAACGAAGCGTCGCTGTTGGGGTTGGGTTCTCAGTTGGGGTTTGGTTTGTAGTGCCTGTTGATGTAACGACCGTCCGAAGTCATCGCGACGCGTGCTGCATGGCAAGCGTCCTTGCACTTCGGTTTATCTATCATCGCGATCCGCCGCAACACACCCGTCCGAACGGGGTTTCGCGCGCCGGACCGAATTTTGAGGAATTCAATAATGGCTCTATCGAACACTGAGCAAGTCGCTGCCGCGAAGGCCAACCTCGACGCATTCTTCGAGTTGGGCGGGAAGGTCTTTGAAGGCGTCGAAAAACTGGTCGCGTTGAACCTGCAGGTCGTCAAGTCCACGCTGGCCGAGACGCAGGAGAAATTGACGAAGGCGCCCGGCACGACGGACCCGCAGCAGTGGTTCGCGCTGCAAGCAGGTTTCACCGGGCCCTTCGCAGAAAAATCGCTGTCATATGGCCGGCAAGTGTTCGACATCGCGTCGACCACGCAGGCTGAGGTCACACAACTCGCACAGGCGCATTACGAACGGTATAACGGTCGCGTGCAGACACTCGTCGAGGAAGCGGCGAAGAGTGCTCCCGCAGGTTCCGAAGCAGCGATCGCTGCGTGGAAATCTGCGATTGCCGCCACCACGACCCTGTGCGAATCGCTGCAGAAAACGGCGCAGCAGGCCGTGCAGGTTGCCGGGAGTAATTTTGATGCAGTCACGGCCACAGCGTCAAAGGCCGTGCGAGGCAACTCCGAGCGGGCGCCCGTAGCCGAGGGCGCGAAGCGATAGGACTGACGTGGGCAGCGATGCCCACGGTGCGGTTTATGTGGTGTATGAAGGATTCCTTATGGGTAAGGGATTCCAGTTTCCAGCACATCCAATTCCTGGACTGAATGCCGTATTGCTCCAGATGAGCATGAGGCCAGCTTTTGCGAGGACGATTCGATGGCAAAGCAGATCGCGGTGGTGACGGGGGGAATGGGCGGACTTGGCGAAGCGATCAGCATCAAGCTGCACGACGCCGGTTATGCGGTCGTAGTCACCCATTCGCCCGGCAACACCGGTGCGAACGAGTGGCTCGCACGCATGGAAGCCGAGGGACGACAGTTCCGCGGGTATGCGGTCGACGTCGCCGACTACGACTCGTGCGAAAAATGCATGGCGCAGATCAAAGCGGAAGTCGGGCCGGTCGACATCCTGATCAACAACGCCGGCATTACGCGCGACGCCAGCTTCAAGAAGCTCGACAAGGTCAATTGGGACGCGGTCATCCGGACCAACCTCGATTCGGTGTTCAACATGACTAAGCCGGTGTGCGACAGCATGGTCGAGCGTGGCTGGGGCCGCATCATCAACGTGTCGTCGATCATCGGCTCCAAGGGCGGGTTCGGTCAGACCAACTATGCCGCGGCGAAGGCCGGCATGCACGGCTTCACGAAATCGCTGGCGCTCGAGGTGGCAAAGAAAGGCGTCACCGTCAACACGATCTCGCCTGGCTATATCGCGACGAAGATGGTGATGGCGGTGCCCGAGGAAATCCGCGAGACGAAGATCATTCCGCAGATTCCGGTCGGCCGGCTCGGGCAGCCCGACGAAGTCGCCGCACTTGTGCTGTACCTGTGTTCGCGCGAAGCGGGCTTCGTGACTGGAGCCAACATTGCGATCAACGGAGGGCAGCACCTGCAATGAACCGGAGAGAGCAGCCATGGAGGTTCCGATGAGTGAAACAGTGACAATTGTCGTAGGTTCATTCGTGCTGGCGATGGCAGCCGTGTTCGTCGCCGCTCACTATCACCGGGAGCAAATGCGCCGGAGACAGCTCAGAGAGCTGGATTACCGTCGCTACTGGCGGGACTGGAGCAGAGCCTCGCATTGAGCTTCTGCGCTCCCTGTGCTGTTGTTGCGGTACCGAGGGTGATCGCATCGTTGGCTGGGCTGCCGCGCGCTCAGGCGCGGTGGCGGCCCTCGGATTCTGCTGGTCCTCTGAACGAGCAGCATCCTCTAAGCCGAGGCTTCAGGAGTGCATCGGGCAAAGCCGCTTTCGCATGCAGGTAGCCGTCGAAGGACACAGAGCGGCGAATTGCCTGCATAGCTGCACTTCGCCCGGCACTCCGTTTCGGGTTACCTGCTTATACCCGGCTCGCTCAAAAAAACGCTCCGCGGTTGTTGTCAGTAACCAGACATCCAGTTGGCCGCACGAGCGCGCCATCTCTTCGAGCCGTACGACCAGTTGCCGTGCAATGCCCGTTCCGCGCACGTGTGACGCGACAGCGAGCGATCTCAACAGCACACTGGAGCCAAGTCGCTCAAGTCCGATGCTGCCGATGACAGATCCGCTCGCATCTTCTGCGACCAGAAATCCTTCGATGAGCGACGCCGAAACGTCTTCCACCAATAAGCCATTGACGAGTAGAAGCTTTCGGATTTCGTTCAGATCAGCGTCGCTGGTCGTTCTTATTTTCATGGCCGCATGCTCGCTCGCACTTGATTTGATTCCTCTGCGGGCTTCTCGCCGATGGCGCGCATTTCTCGCTGGATCGCGTTATGGTCCAGCACATGCAGCGGCAGGTTCACGAACTGGCTCACCCGGTTCATGATCTGCCGATAGACCTTGCTGAAGACCTTGCGCTTATCTTCGTCGCTGCCCTCGAAAGCGGCCGGATCTTCAAACCCCCAATGAGCTGTCATCGGTTTGCCGGGCCAGATCGGACAGACTTCGCCCGCGGCCTGGTCGCAAACCGTGATAACGAAATCCATGTGCGGAGCGTCGGGTGTCGCGAACTCATCCCAGCTCTTGCTCCGTAATTGCGACGTGTCATAGCCGAGCGTTTCGCACCGCTCAATCGCGAACGGATTGACGGTGCCGGATGGATGACCGCCCGCGCTATACGCCCGGAACTTCCCCTTTCCCAGTACGTTGAAGAGTGCTTCGGCCATGATGCTGCGCGCGCTGTTGCCCGTGCAGAGAATGAGAATCGAGTAAGGTTTGTCGCTCACGGGCGGCTCGAGAAAGTCACGGCAGGTTCAGACGGCGCGCAGCATGCAGCCGACGATCGCTGGTGCGTTTGCGTTTGCTCGCGCGAGTGGCCATAGACCGGCGCTGCATCGAGTGTTCGAAAAGTTTCCCAGGCGACGCCTTGTGGATCAATCGTCCACGCCTTGTTTGACCTGGCATAGCAGCAGGTCGTGCCTATCTGCGCCGCGACTGGCAGTTGTGCCGCGCTGAAACGCGCATTCATCTCAGCCAGCTCCGCGTCGGTGTCGACCTGAATGCCGATGTGATCGACACCTGGTTTTGCGCCGCGCTGCGAGATCGCGAAATTCACTGCAGGATCCGACAGTTCCCATTTGCAGTAGTCGTTCTTGAGAACGGTGGGCTCGGCGTTGCCGAACAGGGCGCTGTAGAACTGGATGCTGTCGCTCAGGTTTTCAACAGCGACATGGATATGCATGCGCTTCATGGTATGTCTCCTCAGCAGTTGGGGAGATCGCTCGCGGCACACGCGGCACCAGCGCAGCAGTTCTCCGTCAAGAAGCCGATCAGGCCGGTCATGGCATCGAAGTTCGCCGTGTAGACGACGAAACGCCCCTCCTGTCGCGGCTTTACCAGGTCAGCGTATGACAGATCCTTGAGATGAAACGACAGGCTTGAAGGGGACAGCCCCAACTGTTGTGCGATTTCACCGGCAGCCATACCGCCACGTCCGGCCACGACAAGGGCGCGAAAGATCGCGAGGCGCGATTCATGGGCGAGCGCGCCCAGGGCGCGTACAACGAGATTCGAGTCCATGTCCGGAACGATAGGTCATTCATTTCTATATTTCAAGTATTATTGAAATGATGCTTCTGTTCGCGCTGGGGCCGTGTAACACACGCATGTCAACGGCGTGAAAGGTGATGGCGCCAGCGCGATCCATGGCACCCAGACGAAGGCGGTTGAGTCTGGCAATCGCCTCGCCTTCACGTGCCCAGAACGCCTTGTCTTCAGGCGACCATATCTCGAGCGTGCGGCCTCGCCGCGAGGTTATCAGTGAGTCGTAAAAGTTATCACCTCATGGAAAGGTTTCATTATTCAAACCGGCTATCGCGCACGTATAGTTGGCTCAATTCGAATAAAGGAGACTGCTTCCATCATGCAGATTTCGGGCAATCTACTCATTGGCCAACATACCGTGCGCGGTTCGAATGGTTCGATCAGGGCCGTCAATGCGTCCACTGGCGCTTTGCTGGAGCCTTCGTTTGGCGGTGCGACTTTAGCCGACCTCGACGCCGCATGCGCGCTCGCGTGGGCCGCGTTCGATTCCTATCGCGAGAGCGCGCTTGAAGCCCGAGCACGCTTTCTCGAAGCGATCGGGCAAAATATCCTCGACCTCGGCGATGATCTGATCGAGCGTTGCGTCATGGAGAGCGGCCTGCCGCGTGTCCGTATCGAGGGCGAACGCGGCCGTACGGTGGGCCAGTTGCGGATGTTCGCAAGCGTCGTTCGCTCAGGCGATTTTCTGGGCGTTCGCATCGACCCCGCGCAGCCGGAGCGCAAACCGTTGCCTCGCGTTGATTTGCGGTTGAGGTATGTCGGTGTGGGCCCGGTGGCGGTATTCGGCGCGAGCAACTTTCCGCTGGCATTCTCGGTGGCAGGCGGCGATACGGCTTCGGCGCTCGCCGCAGGGTGCCCGGTGATTGTCAAAGCCCATTCGGCGCATCCAGGGACCTCCGAGATGGTGGGCATGGCCGTGCAGAAAGCGGTGAAGAATTGTGGCATGCCCGAAGGGACATTCTCGTTGCTGTTCGACAGTGGCCGCGAGATCGGCCAGAAACTGGTGAGCGACCATCGGATCAAGGCGGCGGGCTTTACTGGCTCGCGAGGCGGCGGCACGGCGCTGATGAAGCTTGCGGCAGCCCGCAAGGAACCCATTCCCGTGTATGCCGAAATGAGCAGTATCAATCCGGTGCTGCTGTTTCCGGCAGCACTAAAAAACCGTGCGGAGGCCGTCGGCCGCGCTTTTGCCGCGTCGCTCGTACTTGGGGCTGGCCAGTTCTGTACGAATCCAGGGCTGATCCTCGGGATTGACGGTCCACATCTCGACCGTTTTATCGACGCCGCCTCAACCGCGCTGTTTGATATGCCGGCGGCGACAATGCTCACGCCAAACATCCGCGACGCGTATCAGCGGGCGGTTGCCAAGGCTGCTGATCACCCGGAAGTGGCGATGCTCGCACGCGGCAAGGCACCCGTTGACGCAACCGAAGGTCAATCAGCGCTGTTTGCGACCACCGCCGAGGCGTTTCTCCGGCACGCCGAATTGCAGGAGGAAATCTTCGGTGCCTCATCGATGGTGGTGCGCTGTCCCGATCTTGCAACGATGCTGGAAGTGATCGAATCGCTGGAGGGCCAACTGACTTCGTCGCTGCATATCGACGAAGCCGATCATGCGGACGTTCGCGCCTTCTTGCCGGCTCTGGAGCGTCGTACGGGTCGCATTCTGGTGAATGGCTTCGGTACCGGGGTCGAAGTTGGACATGCGATGGTGCATGGCGGCCCTTATCCGTCAACCGCGGATGGACGATCCACCTCAGTTGGAAGTCTCGCGATAGAGCGATTCCTTCGACCTGTGAGCTACCAGGACGTGCCCGAAGCCTTGCTGCCCGACGCATTGAAAACAGCCAATCCCCTTGGCTTGAACCGCCGCATTGAAGGCAAGCTTCAACTGGCCGACCTCTGATCGACGCTACCGTTTGCAGGCTCGCTCGCGCTGTTGGCGGTAGGTATTGTCATGACGTTCTTCATGCGGCCGGACATACCGCTCGATGACGGTCTGGAACCGGCAGGCACAACGACCGACGGGCATCTGCAGCTTGCCGAACGCCCGGGTCAATAGGTGCCCGTCATGCTCCGCGGATCGAATCGATCACGAGTTGGGTTGCCGGCCTGATCCGACGGTTTTTCCGCAGGATCAGGCCATAAGGGGCAAGCCGTCCTCGCAGTGGTGTGGAGATCGACGCAATCGCGCTGAGCGCGACGTAATACTGAGCGACTGAACTCGGCAGCACGGCCAGCATGTCTGAGTCGCGCAGTAGAGAAAGCGTCGTGAGGATCGACGACGTCTCCACCGTGCTCGTGGGTGGCGCGACCCGCGACTCACGAAAGGTCTGGTCGATGATTTGCCGCATCGGACTCGGATGCGGCTGCACGATCCACGGATATTGCGCAAGCTCCGCAAGGCGGGGGCGCGCCGCGCCGGTAGCCGGATGGCCGGGCCGCGCGACGATCGACAGTGCCTCTTCAGCCAACGTCTCGAAACTTAAATCGAGCGCCGGAAACCCGTCTGGAATGCGGCCTATGACGATATCCAGCTGGTCTTGCTGCAGCGCCTGCACCAGAACATCACTCGTATCGATCTGAACGGTGATCTGAAGGCGCGGATGCGCGGCCTTGAGGGACACAATAGTCTGCGTCAGCAGCTCGGGCGACGGCGCCATCACGGCTCCGATGCGCACCTTTCCGATATCGCCGGCCTCGATCGCGGCGAGTTCTTCCCGTAGTTCATCCAGATCCTCGAAGACCACGCGCGCGTAGCGCATCACCGCCTCGCCGTAGATGGTCGGCTCCATGCCGCGAGCGTGCCTGACGAAAAGCGAAACGCCGACGGTGTCTTCGAGTTCCTGTAATGCCTTCGTCGCCGCCGGCTGTGTCATCGCAAGTTCGTCGGCGGCACGCCTGAGCGACTCCGTCTCCGACAGCGCGACCATCAGTTGCAGGTGACGCAGGCGCAGACGTTTGCGGATGGTGGATGCTGGGGCGATCATTTGAGCAATAACTCCTGGGAATCGGCTGATACGATTAATTCAATGGTCAGTTATCGCATAGTTTCGCACACTAGTGGTACTTAAAAACATGCTCGAGACGGGTGAAACGAGCCGACGTATGGACAAATATTCAGGAGACGACTTCATGGACGTGAACGCCAGCCCTGCGCTGCATGGCGCCATCAGGAAAGCGCGCGGCAGACTGCTGCCGTTTCTGATACTGATGTACGTGCTGGCCTTCATTGACCGCGCGAACGTCGGTTTTGCCAAGAACGTGCTTCAGGCAGACACCGGGCTCGGCGACGCCGCATTCGCGTTCGGCGCGGGCATCTTCTTCATCGGCTATGCCATCTTCGAGGTTCCGAGCAATCTCTTGATGTACCGGTTCGGCGCCCGCGCGTGGATGAGCCGCATCATGGTGACATGGGGAATCGTATCGGCCTGTACCGCTCTCGTTCACAGTCCGACAGGTTTTTATACGCTGCGCATTCTGCTCGGCATCGCAGAGGCCGGCTTTTTTCCCGGCATTATCCTGTTTCTCTCCAGCTGGTTTCCGGCACGCACGCGCTCGCAGACCATGGGTGCGTTCTATTTCGGCTTTCCCCTCGCGCTGCTTCTGGGCAGTCCGATATCAGGGATGCTGCTGGATATGTCGAACCCGTTTCATCTCCTTTCGTGGCAATGGCTGTTTGTGGTCGAGGGTCTGGCAGCTTCGATCGTGGGTGTGATTGCATGGTTTTATCTGACGGATCGTCCATCTCAAGCTCGTTGGCTCCCTGAAGAACAAAGAGCCGCGCTAGTAGCCGCGTTACGTGCTGAAGACGACCACAAGCGGGCACATGGGCCGGCCTCCGTTCCCGGTGCATTGCGCGACCGTCGCGTCCTCGCCTGCAGCATGATCTACTTCACAGTCCAGATGAGCGTGTATGGCGTCGTGTTTTATCTTCCCACGCGAATTGCCGGGCTGACGGGCGGCCATGTCGGGACGAAAGTCGGCCTCATTACCGCTATCCCCTGGATCGCGGCAATCATCGGCACCTTCGTCGTGACGCGGCTGGCTGATCGCGTTGGCCACCATCGCATCTGGGCTGCCGCGATGCTCACACTCGCGGCAGCCGGGATAGCGGCGTCCGCGCTCACGGCGTCAGTTCCATTGGCTGTCATCGCGTTCTGCATTGCCGCAACGGGCTTCGTCTCCGTGCAGCCGCTGTTCTGGACACTGCCCACCAACTATCTCGGCGGTGTGGCCGCCGCAGGCGGTATCGCGCTAATCAATTCCATCGGCAATCTGGGGGGCTTCGTTGCGCCGAATCTCAAAGGAATCGCCGAACGCATGGCCGGGCCGTCGGCCGGCATGCTCATGCTCGCGGCGGTCGGTGTCATTGGCGCCGCGCTGCTCCTTGCCTTCAGACCCAATCCGTTGCAATCCGGCAAACCGGACAACTTTGCCGCAACGCTCGGCAACCGCCCGAGCCACTAACTTCTTCCAGGAGATTTGAATCATGAAGATCAAGCACATCCGCACGCGCGTCTTTGAATGGAAAGGCAAGGTCGTACCGCCGCAAGCGCATTTCTGCACGAACGCGGTGGACATTCTGTACGAGCGCGGTGATGCAATGGGTTCGTTCCGCTTCCACGGGTGGCTCGTCGTTGAAGTGGAGTGCGATGACGGCACCGTGGGGATCGGCAATTGCGCGCTCGCACCGCGCGTCGCCAAGCAGATCATCGATGAGTACCTCGCACCGATCGCGATCGGTGAAGACCCATTCGACAATGAATACATCTGGCAGAAGATGTATCGCCGCACGCTCGCATGGGGGCGAAAGGGCATCGGCATGGCGGCGATCTCGGCCATCGACATCGCGCTGTGGGACATCATGGGCAAGGCTGTGAACAAACCCGTGTTCAAGCTGCTGGGTGGCCGCACGAAAGAGAAGATCTGGTGCTATGCGTCGAAGCTCTACAACAACGACGATCGTGAAGCGTTTCTAGGAGAGGCAAAGGGCTATCTGGAAGAGGGCTTCACCGCGATGAAAATGCGCTTCGGATATGGCCCAAAGGATGGCCCGCAGGGAATGGCGAAGAACATTGAGCAAGTGCGGCTGCTGCGCGAACTGGTCGGCGACGAGGTCGACATCATGCTCGAATGCTACATGGGATGGACGCTCGAATACGCACGACGGATGCTTCCGCGGCTTGCTGAATTCAACCCGCGCTGGATCGAAGAGCCGGTGATCGGCGATGACATCGAGGGATATCAGGAACTGAAGAAGATGAACATCGTGCCGGTGTCGGGTGGCGAGCATGAATTCACCAGCTATGGCTTCAAGGATCTGCTCGAGCGCCGCGCGGTCGACGTGATCCAGTACGACACGAATCGCGTCGGCGGACTGACGGCGGCACGCAAGATCAATGCGATGGCCGAAGCGTGGTCGGTGCCGGTGATTCCGCACGCGGGCCAGATGCATAACTACCACCTGACGATGGCGAGCACGGCAAGCCCGATGTCCGAGTTCTTCCCGGTGTTCGACGTAGAGGTCGGCAATGAGCTGTTTTATTACATCTTCGAAGGTGAGCCGCAGCCGCAAAATGGGTTCCTGCAGCTGTCCGACGAAACACCCGGTCTTGGCATCAAGTTGAGCGACAAGCATCTGGGCGATTTCAATATCATTGAGTAAATAGTCAAGGTCGTTCGACGTGGTCCCGTATTTTTACAGCGCGTGCGCGCTGGTCTATATCATTGGATCGATCGTCATCGATCTGCGTCGTACACATTAGCTGCCTGAAAAAAATGGTGAACATCATGAAACCTCGTATCGCAGTCCTGCTTGGCGATCCCGCCGGCATTGGTCCTGAACTGATCGCACGTCTGCTCGCAAATGCCGAGAACCGTGCACGTGCGGATCTGCTTATCATCGGCGACCGTCGCGAGCTTGAAACGGGGATGGACATTGCCGGTCAGCGTTTCGACTACCACGTGGTCGACAACGTCGAAGCCGCGTTCACAAATCACGGCGTACCGTCGCTTATCGACTTCCGGCTTCCGGACGACGTACCTTACGAGCGTGCAACCTCGACCGGGCGGGGGGGACGCTACAGTCTCGACGTATTCCGGCAAGCGCTCGCGTTGACCCAGGAAAACTGGACGCAGGGCATGCTATTTGCGCCGGTGAACAAGACGTCACTGCACATGGCCGGCATGGAAACAGGCGATGAAATGGAGTGGTTTGCCCAGCAACTGGGCTACACAGGCAGCTTTTGTGAGTTCAACGTGCTGGACGAACTGTGGACCTCGCGGGTGACTTCGCACATGGCGCTGAAAGACGTGAGCGAAAAGCTGACGTCGGAACGTATCGTCGGCGCTGTGCAACTGATCCATGACGGTCTCAAGCGTGCTGGCATTGCAAGCCCGCGCATCGCGGTGTGTGGATTCAACCCGCATAACGGCGACAACGGTGCGTTCGGCAGGGAGGAGATCGACGTGATTGCGCCCGCCGTGGAAGTAGCACGTCAGCTCGGTTACGACGCTCAAGGCCCGTTCCCCGCCGATACGATCTTCGTGCGCGCCCGCGATCAGAAGGCGTTCGACGGCGTCGTCACGATGTATCACGATCAAGGACAGATTGCGATGAAGTTAATGGGTTTCTGGCGCGGCGTGACCGTGCACGGTGGTTTGCCGATTCCGATCGCGACACCGGCGCACGGAACCGCCTTCGACATTCAAGGGCAGGGTAAGGCAGATGTCGGCGCCACGCAGAAGGCTTTCGACATCGTCACGCAAATGGCAAGTGATCGCTTGGGCTGACGAAAGATGCCGACTTCTATCGGTGCGGTGCGCGAGCGATTCGCTCAGGCGTCGATCCGGTAGAAGGCAATAGCGTTCTGCGAAAAAATTCTTGCGATCGCCGGATCGTCGTAGTCCGCCAACGCGTCGAGCACCGTTTCGACGATGACGCCAAAACTCGCGCTGATCGATGAAACGGGCAAGTTGCTCGCGAACATCGCGCGATCCGGGCCGAAAATCGAAACCGCATCGCGAATCACGCGACGGTTGCTCCGGTCGTCCCATCGGCCGCCCGCCAGACCGAACTCGGACAACTTGATGTACACGTTCGGATTTGCGGCGAGCGCTTCGAGACCCGATCGCCACTGCGCTAGCCCCTCGTCGGAGCGATCCCACGGCAGACCGGTGTGATTGACAGCGATCCGGATGCGCGGGAAGGCGGCGGCGACTTCCGCCGCTTCCGCCAGATGCCAGAAGGGTACGCGCAGATCCCACGAGTAGCCGTATCGTTCAAGCGCCGATAATCCTTCGAGCCACTGGGGATCCTGCATCGTACCCACCTGGCCCCGAACGCTGTCCTGTGGTGATCGTGCGGTCACGGGTTTCGACCGAATGCCGCGTACCTCCGGATAGCTGGCGTGGGATGCCAGAATTTCGTCCCGGTCAGCCTGTATGAACGACACGTGCGGTACCGCAACGGACGGCAACCCCGTCCTGTTCCGTACCTCATGCAGCCACTGTGTTTCGTCGACCTGCTCACTTCGCGAGCGCTCCGCCTCGATGTGCACGCTTGCGATCACGTTATAGCCCGACGTGTCGCGCAGGTATTCCGTTACCCGATAGTCACGACGCAGGGTCTGATATTCCCCAACGAAGAATGCGTCTCCTTGATACTCGTCCTGAAGCCACGGGTAATGGCCAGCCGCGAGATCCCAAAGATGATGGTGCGCGTCGACGATGGCCAGCTTTGTTCGGTCATGCAGCGAGGGCAAGGTATGCATGATCGTCTACAGGTCGCACTTTCGGGGTAGCGTGGCGGCGATTCCCCCCGCGAGCAGGAGTGCGGCCGCAAGGCTATAGACACCAATGCTTGCGTCGTATTTCTGAATCAGCACGCCAACAAGATATGGGCCGCAGAAGCCGCCAAGATTACCCAGCGCGTTGATCACGCCGCGCGCCCCGCCCGCCACTTCCGCGCTGAAGAGCTTTGGCGGAATGGTCCAGAATACGCCAGCCGCTGCTTGCAGAAAGACGCCGCTGCCGATCAGGAAACAGTACGAAATCCAGGCACTGCTCTGAAACCAGACGGAACAGAACATGCAAAGCGCAAAGGCGACGATGGGTCCGACGACAAAAACCTTGCGTCTGCCTAACCTGTCCGAGAGATTCGATACCGCCAGCATGCCGATCATGGTCCCAATATACGGCAGAACCGCGAGCATGCCGACTTTGGCCATGCCGCCGTGCGTCAGGTTTTTCAGAATCGTGGGTAGCCAGAGGGTATAACCGTAGATGCCCATCTGATAGAAAAAATTCAGACCGATCAGCCGCCACATCACGCTGTCGGCGAGCACCTGGCTCAGGGACGCGCTTTTCACCCTCGCGGAACTCACTTGTTCCTGCTCGGCCCGAAGCTCACGAAGGATATGTTCGCGCTCTGCACCGGAAATCCATTTCGCGTCGGCGGGGCGATCGCTGGCGAGGGTCCACCACGCGAGCAGAAACACCAGCGATAGAACGCCCTCGATGATGAACAGGTAGCGCCAGTTCAGCGCCGCGATCAGGAAGCCTGACAGCGGCGCGGTGATGATGCCCGCTATCGGCACAAAAAGGATCACGAGTGCATTGGCGCGTCCGCGTTCCTTGTCCGGGAACCAGTTGCTCACCATGGTCAGCACAACGGGCAGCATGCCGCCTTCAGAGACGCCGAGCAAAAAGCGCAGGATCAGCAGTTGCGTGTCGTTCCTGACGAAGCCGGTCAGCACGGAAAGCACCGCCCACGCCACCAGCGAACCGGCGATGAATTTCTTTCCGCTCCCATGCACGGCGAGCCGTCCAGCCGGAATCTGCAGAAACAGGTAGCCAATAAAGAAGATGCCTCCGGCCAGCCCGGCCATGCTCGCGCTCATCCCGAGTTCGGCGCCCATCCCGCCAGGCATGGCGAAGCCGATGTTGACGCGGTCCATATACGAAATGACGCAAGCCATGAGGATCGGCGGAATGATCCGCAACCAGCGCTTGCTGGGGATGCTCGCCTGCGCGTGTTGTACCGGTACGGCACTGCTCAACGTGTCCATTTTGTCTCCTTCTTTGCGCCGTCCTTGTTGTTCGTCTTGGCACCGGCGACGCTGTCTGTCGAATTACAACGCGAGTATTGCGAGTCCGTCGGGCTCCTGGCCGGTTGAAAACCCGTGCCGCAGAGTCAAACTCGAAAGATCCAGTATTCCTACGCTGTTATCGTTCAACGCGACGTAGGCGCTCTGCCCATCCGGATGAATCGAGACGGCGATGGGCTTCGCCACTGTATCGACGCGCCCCAGCGCTTCGAGCGAATCGGGATCGAAAACGCGGATGCTGCGCTCGCCGTAATTGACGACCAGCAGCCGGTTGTCCGGTGTGAGGTAGATGCGCGTCGGATCTTCACCGGTGCGCACCGTTCGCATCACCTTCATGCTCCCGGTGTCGATCGTCGACAGGCAGTGGTGGTCGCGGCTCGCTATGTACAAAACGGTTTCATCGCGATTGAGACAGCAGCCTTCCGGACGGCCTCCCGCATTGACAGCGACGGGCGACTCGCATGCATCGTAGGGATGCACGCGTGTCACCGTATGAGAGAGCAGGTTGCTGATATAGGCACGCTCGCCGTCCCGTGAGACGACGAAAAGATGGCTCTTGATACCGCCCGTCGGAACGGCGCGGTCCGGTACTTGCCGAGTATGCGGGTCTTCGAATACCAGAAGCGTATTGCCGTGCTCGCTCAGAGCGTATACGCGGTTCCGGCTGTCGATCTGTAAGCCATGGATGCGCGAATAAGGCTCGCAATCGAGCGTCAGCACGTGCTCGCCGCGCTCGATGTCGATCACGAACACCTCGTGGCCGCCAACGCCGGCGTGCGCGAAGGTCTGAACCCCGTAGTGGCCGACGTAGCCAAAACGTCCATCGCGATCCACGACGAACTCGTGTGGATAGTGTGGCAACGCGACGCTAAAGCGCCGTTCTCCTGTGATGAGATCGTAGCCACTGAACGCGTGGCCGAATTTTTCCACCAGAACTGCCGTGAGTCGCGATTGCATGTCTGTCTCCTGATACAGCTCGCATGTTGTTGTAATGCGCGCGGAACGGGGAAGGTCGAAGACCTTCCCCGATGACTGCGCTACAGCTTGAACGAAGTATCGGGAAATTCGGCATGACCGGCCATTGAATATTTTGGATGAAGCGATTCCCGGGAGTTATCGCTCGTCGCTCATATGAATGGGGCACAGGGGGCGCTAAATCGAAGGTTCTGCAATCGTCTCTTGTCAACCGCGAAGCGGACGGTCTAATTCCTGCTTGAGCGGCCGGGCAGAGCGCTCAACAACGCGAACGGGCACGTCTCTTGTTGCACAAGCCAGCGCTAGCGTGAGCCCGGCCAGAGAACCGCCGACGATAACGATCTGCGGGTGTGTGGTACTCATCGAGTGCGAGCGTTCATGGAGTTTCGTTACCCGTGAAGTTCATGACCCGGAAGACATGAGCGGAACTGTTGACTGAAGCGTCATGCGCTTCAGTCAACAGGATGGGGTTTCGGGTTTAAGCGATGCCGGCGCCAAGGGCCGGGAAGACATCGGTGAACAGCAACGTGATCAGCTGTTGTCCGGCCGGGGTGGACCAGTCCTGCGCGATTTCCGCCATGAGCGTGTTGGTGGCGGTGAGCACCACGCCCGCATCGTGCATCCGTTGACGCGAAAACTCTTCGGAAAGATCGCTGGGCGATCCCGCCGCATCCATCACGGCATGGATGCGGCGATAACCATCCAGATCCTGCGCGACGGGTACGATACTTCCGTATGACGAGATGCCAAAAACCCTGGTTTAACTGATTTCGCAACAGCTTCCAAGTCGACGGCCTGCGCCAGAACATTATTCCACGGACGGGTGGGCCCGATGCTGTTGCATCGCTGATGCGCGTGAACAGCACCCTGTGGCCGGCGTCAATCAATGAGCGTCCGGTGGCTGGGCCAGGTCCTTTGACACCTGCGCGTCTAGAGCGATCTGCCTGCGAAGCGCCTCGAAGCGCTCCAGCAGATTGTCTCCGAAAAGCGGATCGGGGCTAGCCGGTACGGCCGCATCGACTGCAGCCCAGTCCTGTTCTGTCAGCACCTGCGCAGCGCGAGGCATCAGGTCTCGCTCCTCAGTGGAAATGTGCTGACGATAATACACAAGATACGTCGCCGTGGCCGCCTCCAGAGCCGTGCGCGGGATTACAACATCTCCCGCGGCTTCATTGATGCGAATCAGGAGTTCATCGCCGGCCGTGGCGATCACGCGATGCTCCTGCAGAAGGCGGTTCACCACCATTTGAGTCCCGGGATCCCGTTCAGCAAGCCGCGCGTACGCAACATCCTCCCGCGGATGATGAACGCGATCGGAAAAATTCCGCATGTAGTAAAGGATATCGCCGATGAGAGCGTAATTCGGGTTCTCGCCCCGGCGGAGCTCAGCTACCTGTTCTTCCAGAATGTCGAGTAGCCGGGCGAAATTAATGTGCTCGGTGTGCCATACGGCAAGTGGGTCGGCCATGGCGTGCTCCATTGAAATGGATCAAGTACACGATAGACCGTCTGGACCAAAGCGCAAATGCATTCCTTGTAGCGCGGTCGACAGCGCCCAGCGCGATCAGTGCAATTGAAATGCTACTGGTTGCAACCCGAGAAGGACTGATACAGGTCAATCCACTGCGGCATCAGTGCGCGGAGATCCTGCTGGAACAGTCACTCAAGGAACTGCTACCCTAGTCGCAGCGAATGGCCGCTATCAAAAAACCAGGCGCTCGCAGTCGACCCATACAACTGCGCTCGCCTGGTCGGAATTGCCTGCGGCGCCGGCCCCCTTGACGGCTTCAGCCACGTCTCCAATTGGTTCGACGCATTACCGGAGAATGGCAACGAGCGGCCATCGTGCAGGCGCCAGCTCTAGCCTGAGTGGTGGCGCGCTCGACTCGGGAATTGATCGGCCGTTTGTGTTGCAGCGCAAAGTCCACGCGGAACTGATCTGTTATGGCAACAGCCCCGTGCGCCACCACACACCGCGTTCGGTGGCGCTCGTCCGGGCATGCTATCCGCGGTTGAGTTAGATCAATCCGCCGCCGCCGGACGCGCGAACAATCAATCATGTGACTCGTCTGGAGCAGCCATGAACACTAAGCACAGTAAAAAGGGACACCTCGAAGCCGCAGCGTCGCATCACGAGCAGGCAGGGCGCTTCCACCGCGAGGCGTCGCGGCATTTCGAGGCGGGCAAAGACTTCGCCCACGCCGCACATCAGGCGATGATGGCGCACGGTCATGCGTTGCACGCCATCGACCGGACGAACGACGCCGCCAAACACAACGCCAGTGCGCCGCTGGTAGTGCCCCCACCTCCGGGTTCCGCCGAAAGCAGCACGACCGCGGCCCAGCATCACGCAATGGCGGCGGAGCTGCACGAGCAGGCGGCGCTGCATCTGCGCAGCGCCGCCAGGCACTTCGATCAAGACCGTGGCGCAGTCGCTCATGAGACGCAACTGGCGCTCTCCCTTGCGCTGCGTGCGTTGTCCCACAGCAACGAAGCGGCCAAGCAGCATGTCACGTCATCGCGCGATAGAGATCCGGTGACCGGCGCTGCATGAGATCGGCGCGAGTCTTCGTGCGTGAGCGTTCTCCGAGCTGGCGCTGCAGAGCTTGCGAGCGCCATTGTTGAAACGTCGGCCTTGCCCGATTAGTTTGTTGTGGCACTTCGGGGACCGAACCTTCGTGTCCTCGGGCAGCAAACCGTTTTGTTTTATCAGACGGAGCATCAGCCATGAAAGCACTCTTCATCCTGAACGGCCCGCCCTACGGTAGCGAGCTGACCTACAACGCATTGCGCCTCGCCAATGCGCTCGCGAAGCGGGAGCACAACGAAGTTCGCGCGCGAGCCAATCTGGGCGCGGAGGCTTGAGGCGTGGACACCGCATCGATCCATCTCGGGCTGCGTGAGAATCTCGGCCAGTTCTCGCTGCTGGTCATCGTCAATGCGTTTGTCGGCGCCATGGTCGGGCTGGAGCGCAGCATCCTGCCGGCCATCGCGGAACACGATTTTCACATTGCGGCGAAGGCGGCGATCCTGTCCTTTATCGTCGTCTTCGGCGTCACCAAGGCACTGACCAACTATCTGGCGGGACGTCTGTCCGACCGCTTCGGTCGCAAGCACATACTGGTGGCAGGGTGGTTGATCGCCATCCCGGTGCCGTTCGTGTTGATGTGGGCTCCGGCGTGGGATTGGGTCGTCGCCGCCAACGTGCTGCTGGGCATCAGCCAGGGGTTGACGTGGTCCACCACGGTGATCATGAAAATCGACCTGGTGGGGCCGAAGCAGCGCGGGCTGGCAATGGGGCTCAACGAATTCTCCGGCTACGTCGCTGTTGCCGGCAGCGCCCTGGCAACCGGCTGGATGGCCGCGCGTTTCGGGCTCCGGCCGGAACCCTTCTATCTCGGCGTCGGCTATGTCGTGGCCGGTCTTCTATTGTCTGCGCTGAGCATTCGGGAGACCCGGCATTACGTCGCGCAGGAACTGCGCATGCATCAGGCTGCTGCGAACGGGGAACGCCTTAGCCAGGGGGAGATCTTCCGCCGTACGTCGCTGAGTGATCGCAACCTCTCCAGCGTCAGCCAGGCGGGGCTGGTCAACAACCTGAATGATGGCATGGCTTGGGGCTTGTTCCCCTTGGTATTCGCCGTCGCTGGCATGACGCTCGCCCAGATCGGCATCCTCGCCGCGATCTATCCGGCCGTCTGGGGCTGCACACAAATATTCACCGGCGCGCTATCCGATCGGATCGGCCGCAAATGGCTTATCGCTGGCGGGATGTGGGTGCAGGCGGCAGGCATCGCCATCACGGCATCGACGGCGCGTTTCGTAGGTTTCGGATTGGGAGGCGTCCTGCTCGGCATCGGTACGGCGATGGTCTATCCGACCCTGCTGGCCGCCATCGGCGATATCGCCCAGCCGAACTGGCGGGCTTCCGCCGTGGGCGTCTACCGGCTATGGCGCGATCTCGGCTACGCGATCGGCGCGCTACTGGCCGGCATTACCGCTGACTTGTTTGGCCTGGCGTCGGCACTATGGCTGGTGGCCGGCCTCACTGGCTTGTCCGGCGTGATTGCCGCGATACGTATGAGCGAGACGCTGGCCCGAACGAAAACCGGCGCAACAGTGTGAACGTCAGTTTGAGCTATCGCTTGTGCTGACAGTTGCTCAATGGCTGGAGAAGCCAATCCATGACCCAATGCCCGCTCGAGATCGAAAGGCATTACGGTTGCGCCGAACTGCCTGACCTGCGCCCGGCGCTGTGCCGAAGCGTCTGCCGCGCTGGCAGGATGACGCACGCTGGCCCCAACGATCGATATCGCAACCAGTGCTGCGCATGCCCGAATCGCCAGTGGAATAGCATGCCGGACGTGGCCTGCAGCGCTAGTGAAGAAAGGCATTGATCTGCGCCAACTGCTGTTCATCGAGTTCGCCCGCCGCGGCTACGAGTCGCAATCGGCTCATCGCAACCTGATAGCGTGCCGCGGCGAGATCGCGCCGGGTGCTGAACAGCGCCTGCTGTGCGTTCAGTACGTCGATCGACGGCCGATCGCCCGCTTCGAAGCCGGTCCGATTCGCATCCAGTTGCAAGTCGGCCGAATGGGCCGCCTGCGTCAGCGCGATCACCTGCGCCTGGGTGCTGCGCAGACCGAGGAATGCCTGTTGAACCTGGCGCGCGACCATGACACGGGCGGCATCCTGGTCGAGATCCGCCTTCCTGAGCAGCGCGATGCTTTCGTCGTGCTTCGCGCTGCGCAACCCGCCTGTATAGAGCGGTATCGTTACCATGATGCCGATCACTGCACTGTTGCTACGCATTGAACTGTTGCCGCCGTAACCTGCGCCGTTCATCCGGTCGCCGATATACGACGCGAACGCCTCGACCGTCGTGCCGCCGCCCTGGCGATAGCGGGAAGTCTCTTCATGCGCGATCTCGACGTCGAGCCTGCGCAGTTCAATCAACGGGTTGGTTGCCATCGCGCGTTCCTGCCAGTCGGCGAAATCGCCTGCCGCGACGGATTCGAGTGCGGATGACGCGGAGAGGTGCCGTAACGCGGTGTCGGGATCGCCCGTCAGATCGCTCAGTTCGGCGCGCTTGAGATCGAGATCTCGCTGCGCGACCTCGCGTTCGGCGCGCGCCGCCTCGACCTGTGCGCGAACTGCCTGCAGCTGTTGGTCCGCCGCACGCTGATCGATCGCGAGCAACGTTTGTCCGGCCTTTACGCGATCGCCTGCCTTCACGTTCAAAGCCGTTATGCGGCCCAGAACCTGGACGGCAATCGCTGTTTGCCGCATCGATTCGACTACTGCATCGGCGACAAATTCGTCATGGACCGGCGCAGTTTCAACGACGGCCGTGGATAGCCCTTCGGCACAAGCGGATGTCGAAGCAAGCATGCAGCATGCGGCAAGCAGCAGCCGCCATCGAGCCGGACGTTGCATAACGGCCAGATCGGCCGGGAGCGTGCGCAGGGCCGATGCGGGACCGGTACAGGCCAGTATGCGCGAGGTCACTGGGAGGAGGCCGGCCGTGCCGCCGGCCAATTCAGTGTGAGGCGGACGCCGCGGTGCGCCGGCACGACGATTGTCCGCGTGCGTTTCAGGCCATCGGAGGTTGCGACCAGGCGATAGTGACCGGGCGGAATCTGCGCAAATAGATAAGGGCCTTCCGAAACGGCGGTGAAGACGAGCGCACCATCCGGTTTTAGCACCTGGACGGCCACACCCGACAGGTACTCACCGGAACTGGAAGCGAAGGTTGCCGCCATGCTGTAGCGGGATGCGGCGCCACGCAGCGCAGCAGCTTCATCGTCGCCGACCCCGCCCGTGACGAATGCGATACCGTGGTCGTATCCAACGGGCACGTCGCCGGCCGGCGCAGCGGCGCGTCCGTCCGGGTCAGCGCTGCCCGGTCCGCAACCCATGCCGCGCATGCCCATTTCAGCGCCGCCGCGCCCCATCATTGGATTGCCGTTTTGCATACCGTGCGGCAGCACGATACCTTGCTCCTTCGCACGGTTGACCATCGTATCGTGCATGCGTTGCGCGATGGCCTGGCGCTCCGCAGGTGTCGCGGCGCTGCGCATCTGCGTGCAGAATTCGACACGTTCGTCGGCGCTGAACAACTGGTAGGGCATCATGCCGCGCATTCCCGGAGCGGGCTGCGCCTGTGTGTCAAAGACCGCCGTCGATGCAACGCATGCGAGTGCGAGCAGCGCGGCCCTCGACAGGCTGGAGAAAGATGTGGACATCGTGGATCCCTGTATCAATACCGCACTATGTATGCTTGATTCTGGGGTTGTCCGGCGCAATGCGCTTGATGTTGGTCAATTAACCGCAATATGTTCGCTGTCCGCATGACTCTGGACAGTGTCGGGGCTCGCGCGCACGGTGCAGTCCAGTCGAGTTTTCCGCGCTCGAGGTTGAGGTGACAGGGCGGTCTCGCCGACGGCAAAGCCGCAGCGTCGGTCGGGGCGGTGTGGCTTTGCCTGAACATAATCGAACGGTAACCCGCCGCCGCTATTACGGGCAGATCATCCGGCATCACCTGTCCCGCGCTTGAGCATTGCGCGTCGTGCCGCACGATTTGAACGGACGTTGGCGTCTCCTGATCAGTTTCGCTTGAGGTTGCGCTGCTCTAGCAGCGTGAAAATCGCCATGCCCAGCAGCATCGCGGCGACAAACAGCCACGCCTCAGGCTGCCCGCTGCCGGCGCTGACCAGTGCGGGACCGGGACAGAAGCCCGCCAGCCCCCAACCGGCGCCGAATAGCAGGCTGCCGCCGATCAGACGGCGGTCTATCTGCTTTACCGCAGGCAATTGCATCGGCATGCCGAGCACGCTGTGCCTGCGGCGGCGAGCGATGCCAAATGCCATGCTGCCCACGAGGATCGCCCCAGCCATCACGAAGGCGAGGGAGGGGTCCCAGCGGCCTGCGAGGTCCAGAAAACCCAATACTTTCGCCGGGTTCGACATCCCGGAAACAATCAGACCGATACCAAACAAGAGACCGGTGATCAATGCGTTAACAATCAGCATGTCAAATTTTCACTAAATGACGGCTGACCAGCACCGTCAAGAATCCCGCGGCCACAAATGCAATCGTGGCGACGACGGAGCGCACAGAGCCACGGGAGATGCCACATACGCCATGACCGCTCGTGCAGCCCGACGCGTATCGCGTGCCGATGCCGACAAGCAGTCCGGCAAGTACCAATATCGGCGGTGAGGCACTGACGGTGGCTGCCGGCAAGGGGGCCACGAGTCGGAACGCCCAGGGGGCGAGAAACATGCCGCCCGTGAATGCAACACGCCATGCCCGTTCGCCGCGGCCTGCGTGTAACAGACCACCCAGGATCCCGCTGATCCCGGCAATGCGACCGCTACCGAGTACAAATAGCGCGGAAGCGAGGCCAATGACGAGACCGCCGGCCAATGCAGTGGCCGGGCTGAAATGCGCGAGGTCAAGGGTCATTTGCCACGCATCCTGAGCTTTCCGCAGTAGAGACCCGAGAGCGTCTGCATGATCTGAATGACTTCGTCGCTGGCGAGGCTGTAATAGATGTACTTGCCCTCGCGCCGGGTCGCGACCAGACCTTCTTCCCGAAGCACGCCAAGGTGTTGCGACAGGCTTGGTTGATGCACGCCGACCAGTTCTTCAAGTTCGCCGACATTGCATTCGCCCTCAGTCAGTTGGCACAACAGCAGCAGGCGATCCTCCTGGGCGAGCGCCTTCAGAAGCGCGCACGCTTTGGTCGCAGATTCCCGCAAAGCGGCGCGGGCTCGAGGGGTGAGAGATTCGCTCATATGTTAAGGGTAACGATGCATTGACAAACAGTATATAAAAAAATAATATGTGTTTCAAGATATGGATTGGAGTCCGTGATGCAACCCCTCGTAGAACCCTTCTTTGATCCGGCCACGTCTACCGTGAGCTATGTCGTCCACGCGGGTGAGGGCTCGGCTTGCGCGGTAATCGATCCGGTGCTCGACTACGATCCGAGATCCGGACACACATCCACTGCGTCTGCGGATCGCGTGGTTGCGTTTGTAAGGGCGCATGGACTTCGGCCGGAATGGCTGCTTGAGACGCACGCGCACGCCGATCACCTGTCGGCAGCACCGTATCTGAAAGGGCTAATCGGTGGAAAGATCGCAATCGGAGAGAATATCCGGCTCGTGCAGAGTGTATTCAAGCGGATCTTCAATATCGGTGTGGAGCTGCCTCCCGACGGCCGACAGTTTGATCATCTGTTTGCGGCCGGCGAAACGTTCTCCATCGGCGCGCTGACCGCGCGTGCCTTGCACGTGCCGGGTCATACGCCAGCCGATATGGCCTATCAGGTCGGCGATGCGGTATTCGTCGGCGACACGCTGTTCATGCCGGACGTTGGCTCGGCCCGCTGCGATTTTCCTGGCGGCGATGCGCATGTGCTTTATGGGTCGGTTCGCAAGCTGCTTGCATTGGCGCCGGACACGCGTCTTTTCATGTGCCACGATTACCCGCCGGAATCGCGCGGCCCACAATGGCAGACTACCGTGGCGGAGCAGCGCCACAGCAACGTTCATCTGCACGATGGCGTGTCAGAAGCGGATTTCGTCGCCATGCGCACTGCACGGGATCGCACGTTGGCAATGCCCACGCTGATCCTGCCGGCAATCCAGATCAATATCCGGGCAGGGGCGATGCCCGCACCGGAGGATAACGAAGTCAGTTACCTCAAGATTCCGTTGAACGCGCTCTGACACCATCAGGCTTGTGGTCGGGCTGTTGTCATCGCGGCGATCGCCTACGCGAAATCATTCCGCTGGGGGCGGGCGGCATAGTCTACGGGCTTCCCAGCACCTGTCCGTTGACCGTCTGGCCATACATCGAATGTGGCGAGTCATGGCATTTCGCACGAGTTGCCTCGACCGACCCAGCAAAACGTGGATCCTGCGGAGTCGGCGCTGCTGCGTCGGATTGTTTGACGTCCACTGCGCACGTAGTCAGGCTCGCTGCGCCAGGAAGCGCAAGACAGACCCCCTGATAGATCGGGAGGCAGATCCTCATTACCCGCTCCCGTCTCTCGCTCAGCTTTTCCGTACCACGGCTGACAGCGGGTTCGAGCCGGGTCGGCGCGCCTCAGGAATTCGGACCGGATTGCGACTATATTGAATAACGCAACGCCGTCGCACCTCGCTGGCGGGGACGTGATGCGCAGTGACCGGCGACGCGGCGGCCAGCGTTGTGGGTATCCCCGATAGGAGGCGCGAGATGCGGCGCATATATTTCCTGTTGCCTAACGTGCAGAGTGCGAAGGACATCATCGACGAACTGTTGCTCAAACGGATCGAGTGGCGACACATCCATGTGCTTGCCCGTCCCGGCTTACCGCTCGAAGACCTGCCGGAAGCGACCCTTGTGCAGCGCAGCGACCTGCTGCCCGCGCTTGCACGAGGCACTGCAGTGGGTGGCGTGACGGGCATGCTGGCCGGGCGGGCGCGCTTCAACAGGTAGCGCAGGAGACCACAATGAGCGACGAATACGGTGCGAAGCGCCGGCAGTTGATGCGTGCGCTGTCGGCAAGCGGCCTGATGGGGTTGGGCGGGAGCTGGGCGTACCGCTCCTGGGCCGCCAACGCCGTGACGCTGCCATTCGAAAATGGTTTGCGGGAGTTGACGAGCGCTTTTCCGCAGAAGGGCGAGATGCTGCTCCTGCGAAGCCGGCCGCCGTTGCTCGAGACACCGTTTTCCGTGTTCGACGACGGCGTGTTCACGCCGAACGACCGGTTCTTCGTGCGCTGGCATCTGTCCAGCATTCCGACCCGCGTCGATGGCGCGGCCTTCCGGCTGGTGGTCCACGGATTGGTCGGCCGCGAACTCCGCCTGAGCCTCAGCGACATCATGCGCGGCTTTCCGCGCGTCGAAGTGGCTGCGGTGAACCAGTGCGCGGGCAACTCCCGAGGCTTCTTCAAGCCGCGCGTCGCAGGCGGAGAGTGGGGCAACGGCGCAATGGGCAATGCATTGTGGACCGGCGTGCGGCTCAAGGATATCCTCGATCGGGCCGGGGTCAAGGCGGGCGCCGTTCAGGTCCGCTTCAACGGTCTCGACGAGGGGGTGATCGCCGCGACGCCCGACTTCATCAAAACACTCAATGTTGACCATGCCCGCGACGGCGAAGTTATTGTCGCGTATGGGATGAACGGCCAGCCGCTGCCGCTCCTGAACGGATTTCCCCTGCGGCTCGTGGTGCCCGGCTGGTATTCGACATACTGGATGAAGATGCTGAACGACATCGAGGTCATTGACCGGCCGGACGAGAACTTCTGGATGGCCAAGGCCTACCAGATTCCCGATACACCTCACGCGAATGTCGAGCCCGGGCAGACTGGTGTGAAGACAGTTCCCATCAACCGGATGGTGCCGCGGTCATTCTTCACCAATCTCGGTGACGGCTCAGTGCTGCCTATGGCGCAAATGACGACGGTCAGGGGCATCGCGTTCGGCGGCGACACGGGTGTGCGGAGGGTGCTGTTTTCCGCCGACGGCGGTGCTTCCTGGGCGTCGGCGCGCCTCGAAAAGAACTTTGGAAAATACAGTTTCCGCCGCTGGGACGCGCCGTTTACGCCGCGTCGCGCTGGCCAGTATGTACTGAAGGTGAAGGCCGTGAACAGCGATGGAATCGAACAGCCCGACACCCCCAACTGGAACGGCGGCGGCTACATGCGCAATGTCGTCGAATCAGCGACCGTGGTCGCCGCATGAGGAGGGCATCATGAAAGCGTCTGCTGCGGTCCTGCTGATATGGGTAAGTTGTGCGTGGGCGTCCGCCTTGGCCGGGCCGGACACGGTCGGCAGCACGGCGATCCGGACCGTCGACGTCCGGCTGCCCAATGGGGCAGCGACGTTTCCGCCTGGCAATGGGTCAGATCTCGCGAACTCGCAATGCGTGATCTGTCACTCCGCTGGAATGATCACCCGGCAGCCACCGCTGTCGTTTCAGGAGTGGAAGGCGGAGGTGAGCAAGATGCGCGCGGTCTACGGCGCGCCGCTGGCTGCCGATCAGATTGATCAGATCGCACAGTATCTGACGGCGATTAATGGAAAACCGTAGGTCTCGACGGCAAGACTTTCGAAGAGAAAACCCGGACGGGCATGAGCACGACGGGCGACACCCGTCGTTACCTCGTGATCGCCCCGCAAGTGGCGGGCAAGCCGGGTGCACCGGTGCAGGTGCAGGCGCGGTAAAGCCAGCATGCCGCCGCTGGACGGTGAACTGTCCGGCGGCGGATGTGCGGCCGGCGCCACCTCAAAAAAGGATGTGGCCATCGATTTCGATAGCGGCCTCGAACCGACATTCAGATCGATCGCCGTTACCGATGCGCAGGTCAAGTCGCTGATGGACCGCCATGAAGTGATTGATCCGTCGAACAAGGCGCAGCGATCGAACGCGGGATAACCCCTAAGGCGCACGCCGATGACCGTCTTGCCCATCCTGTCACGGTTTCTTCCTTCACCTTAACAAGATCATTAGCTCGGAGATAACGAATTCCCGCCGGGCGTAATTGAACCGATGCTGCTCGCACCATAGACTCGATTCAAGTTTCCAGCGAGAGTGGTATGTCCCATCAAAGTCCGTCCCATTCCGGCTCGGCCACCCGCCTCGCGGAAAAACATCGCCGACTGCCGCCCATCGATTCGATCACGGATGACGTGGTATTGCCGATCGACTGAATCGTGGGTGTCGTTCGAAACCTGATTTCGCCGGGCGATATGGGAGTTCGCCAGATCACAAAATGCCAGCGAATTCTTGCTACATCAGCCTCCCCGGTCTTCTCTAACGCCGCCTCGCCGGTGTCTGCTTCGGGGCACCCATAGCAGACATATGGAAGTTGAAATTTGTCGCCGAAAAGCGGATACGTGTCGGCAGCTTCGGCCATTATCGCGAACGCCGACCCAGGAAAGCGACAGTAGTGAGCACATGGATACGTTGCATATCTCGTATCCGTAGGCAAGGTTCCGCGCTTGCTCCGGACGCGCACCGCGCGTGCGGTCATCCAGTGAGTAACGAGAATATAGGAGATATAAGATGCGCAGGTCAGCATGGGTAAAGGCTTCGGTCGTATGCGCGGTGTTTGCGCTGGCCGGTTGTGGCGGCAATGATAAGTTGGAAACAGGACCACACTTTGTCGCCGACATTGCGGTACCGAACGTGAAAGCAGGGAGCAATTTTTCGTTCGATATCGGCACCACGAACGGCAACCGCTACTATTTCACCGATCGCAATAACGCCGCTCTGGACGTGATAGATATTCCGACCAAGACCTTTGTCAAGTCGATCCAGGGCAGCGGGAATCTCGCATTCGCAGGTCTTAGGTCGGGCTCGAATTCGACGTCCGGGCCCGATGGCGCAACGCCGGTCGGCAACCTCATCTATACCGGTGACGTCAACTCCGTGAAAATCGTCGATCCTGCTGCGGGCGCCGTGCTCACCAACATCCCTGTCAGCGCCACCGGCGTGCGGGCGGACGAGGGTTGTCTCGACTCGACGCACGGCATCTTCATGATCTCCAGTCCCGAAGAGCCGACGCCCTTCGCGACGTTCATCAGCACAACCACTCAAAGTGTGATCGCGAAAGTCACCTTCACGGACGCGGCCGGTCAACCCACTGCGGGGCTGGAGGCGTGCGTGTACGACGCGGCGAGTGACAACTTCTATGTCAACGTCGATGGAAGCACTGCAAATCCGCATGGTGAACTGGTCAAGCTGCCCGGCGCAGCGATTCGCGCGATACCGTCCGGGACGACGCAGAATTACACGGCCCTTGCGGGTGTAGCGATGTACGCGGAAGGCAATTGCGATCCGACCGGTCTTGCGCTGGGGCCGGGCACCGACATCGCCGTTGGGTGCCGCGAGGCGACTACAGGCTCGCCACTGTTGATGCAAATCTTCAACCGGGCAAGCGGCGCGCTCGTCGCTTCACTTAACGCGGGCGGCGGCGATCAACTCGAATACGACGCCGCGACGAACCGATACTACAACGCGACAAGCCGGTGGACTGCATCGGGCAACGCTTCAACGAACGGAACGTGCACCGCGGCGTCGCCGTGCAAACCGATGCTCACGATCGTCGACGCTGGCTCGCGTAGCGTTACGGCGCGGCTGAACACCGGCAACAATGCGCATTCGGTCGCGATTGATCCCGCAACTGGGCTCGTCTTTGTTCCCTACTCTTCTGCTGCCGCACCGGCGGGTTGTCCTGACTGCGCATCGAACGGGTTTGTCAACGGAGGGGTATCGGTGTTTGCCGCCCGATAGCAGCACGGCAAGCGGGCGATCAATATAGCCGGGGCTGGAGCGCTATCGGGCGTCCAGATCCCGGCCACCTGAGGTCGCCCGGAACGCAGTGTGCGTCGGCGGCTCAAGCCAGGGTGCAGCGGCGGGAGTCGGGGCCCTTTGAGAGTGGCGTCGCTCGACAATGCGAGCAGTGGTTCTGCATGAGCGTCGACGACGCGCGACCGGAATGGACCACAGTGCTTCACGGCTAACGAGCTTTTCGTGAGGCGGGCGCTCTGACGAAGAGGCGTTCTAGTGAATGCGGGATTAACGCTATATGTCAGAAGCGGAGGCGAGCCGATAATCGTCGAATCAGATCATTTAACAGTTCAAGATGCGCGACCGAATCGACGACGAAATCACCTTTCGAAAGCTGGAAGTGCTGCTCGCATTCATGGACACCGGCAATCTGTCGAAGGCAGCGGAGGCTCTGAATGTGAGCACGGTCAGCGTGCACCGGGCGCTGCATTCGCTCGAACAAGGCGTGCGGTGTGCGCTGTTCCGGCACGAGGGCCGCAACCTGAAGTCGACGGAAGCCGCGCAGATGCTTGCCGATGTAGCACAGGAGGTGATCACGCTGATGTCCGATGGCATTCGCGCGACGCGTGAGGCCGCGGGTTACTCGTCGCATCGTCTGAAGATTGGCTCCCTGTACTCGCTGACCATCAAGACCGTGCCCGGCATCGTCATCGATATCAAGGTGCGGCGGCCGACGCTTCAGGTCGAGCTCGTGCTTGGGCCGAATGCCGAACTGTTGGAGAAGTTGAAGCTGGGCGTCATCGATGCCGCCCTGATGGCGGTGCCCGACGCCGAGCCTGAAGTTGAATCCATTCCGCTGTTCGAAGATGACATCTTTTTCGCAGCGCCCGCCGGATCGCCCTACGCTAATCAGCAAGCCGTCGATTTGAGGGACTGTCGCGACGAGACATTCGTTTCGTTAGGCGAGGGCTTCGCGACGTATCATGGCTTTCTGGAGGCCTTTCGCGTCGCGGACTTCACGCCGAACGTCACCATGAGAGTCGGCGATATATTTTCGCTGATGAACCTTGTGAGCGGCGGGGTCGGTTATACGCTTTTGCCGGGGCGTGTACGCGGTGTATTCGGCGACAAGGTGCAATTCATTCCGCTGCAGCCGCGATACCTGATGCGCCAGACCATTGGCGTGAGCTTTCTGCGTGCACGCGAACGGGATCCGAACCTGCTCGCGCTCATGGCCGTCTGCCGCCTTCGCACGAGAAGCGTCGACTGACCGCCACTCCTCAGGCTGCCATTACTGGCGCGCCTGTTCCCGCTCAATGAGCGTGCCAAGGTCCGGAAGTGAGGTCGCGCTGCATACCGCGATCCCCTCCGTGAAAATCGCGCTGCTCAGCCGGGTCAGCACGCTGGATGGCGGCATCTCGATCGCGAGGCGCGCGCCTCGCTCCCACGCGAGCCTCACTGTATCGTCCCATCGCACCTGCCGCGCCATGTTGCCGGCAAGATCGGCCGCGATGCGCGGGCCGTCGAAAAGCGGGCGTGCAATGCTGCTGCTCAGATACACAAGGCGAGGCGCGCGCACGGAGACCTGGCCGAAGGCATCGGCGAGCGCAGTCGCGGACGCGTCGAGCAAGGCGCAATGCGAAGGGACCGCCACGTCGAGACGCTCATAGCGTTGCGCTCCGTGCTCACCAGCAAGTGTTGCAAGGCGTTGCATGGCGGCATCGCTGCCCGCGACCACCATCTGCGTCTGGGCGTTGATGTTTGCCAGAAAGACCGGCATGGCCGGGCTGTTCACTTCCGCGATCAATCGTTCGAGCGCACGCTGTGTCATGCCGATGATCGCGGTCATGCCGTAGCCGTGCGGGAAGGCTCGTTCCATCAACTGGCCGCGCAATGCGACGAGCCTGACGGCGTCGGCGTAGCGCAGAGCGCCTGCGATCACGGCGGCTGGATAGGCGCCGATCGAAAGGCCCGTGACCATGTCGGGTTTGTGGCCGAAGGCGCTGATGACGCGCGCCTGGGCGACGCCCGCGATCAGCAGGCAAAGTTGGACCGCGACGGTGGAGCGCAGCGAGTTCGTGTCGTCAAGCGACAGGGCGTCGTAGCCCAGCGCGTCGCTGGCTTCTTCGAGTGCGTGAGCAACCTCGGCGTGATCCGGCAACGCGTGCAGCATGCCGCTGCGCTGCGCGCCCTGGCCAGGGAACGTGAATAGCACGCTCACGATGCACCGGCGGCCCACGGGTCCGCTACCAGCAGGAGATCGTGCGGCTGGAGCACGCCGTCGATGGTTTCAGGGATAGACAAGCGATTCTCCTTCACGCAGCACATGCAGGGCTTAGCGTTTTAGGTGCCCATCAACGCTTTCGTCGCGAAGAACAGGACTGACGGTCCGAGCAGGCAGCCGACGCCCGTGTGAAACGTTGCGATCAGCGCGCCGTAGGGGACGAGGCGCCGGTCGGTCGCGGCGAGCCCCGCGCTCACGCCGCTGACGGTACCCGCCAGTCCGCCGAAGATCATCGCCGAGCGCGGCGTCTTCAATCCCATGAAGCCGGCTGCGAGCGGCGTGCCGATCATGACGATGATCGCCTTGATCAGCCCTGCGGCGATGCTGAGCGCCATCACGTCGGAGCTTGCGCCAATCGCTGCGCCGGTCACCGGCCCCACGATGTAGGTGACCGCGCCCGCGCCGATGGTCGTCATACTGACCGCGTCGGTGTAACCGAACGCATGCGCGATGCTCGCGCCGACGATAAACGGCAACACGGTTCCGAGCAGCAGCGACACTACGCCGATGAGCCCGGCCTTGCGCGCCTCGGTGGCCTGCACCTCGAACGCTGTCGCGACGATGGCGAAGTCCCGCAGCATCGCACCGCCCATCAGACCGACGCCGGTGAAGAGCGGCAGGTCGGCGAGACCTTTTTGTCCGCCGGTGAAGGCGCCGCCCAACCAGGCCAGTGCGAGGCCGATCACGATAGCGATGGCCGAGCCGTGCACGCGCCCGAACGTCAGCTTGCGTGAAATCAGTGACGACACCCACATGATGAGGCCGACCAGCGCAAACGAGGTAACAAGGCCGTTCTGGATCAATACTTTATCGAGCATATGGAACATGACGCACTCCTGCTTCAGATTTCTTCAAGTTGCGGAGCGTTCACGAACGACGTGCTGTCGTGACCGGTGCGGGAAAGAACGGCGATGCAGCATGCGCAGAGGGCTGCGGCGCCCAATGCCGAAAGGAGCGCGACCGGACCGCCCTTGAGCGCGGCAACGACGTTCTGGTTGGCGGCCATGGCGACCACCACGGGGATATACATCGCACCCCAGAAGCCCACGCCCGCTTCAGTTTCCTGCGGCAGCAGCCCCTTCTTGTGCAGATAGAGGCGCAGGAAAATCAGCAGCAGCATGGCGATGCCGACCCCGCCGACATTCGTCTTCACGCCGATCGCGACCCCGAGCAGGTCGCCGAGAAAGAGTCCCGCCAGATGGCAGAACGCGAGCAGTGCAGTTCCATAGATGATCATGTTGCGTCTCCTGTAGTAGCTTTATCGGCTCGAAGTCGGCCGGATTTGTTTGCGCCGCGGGGGCGCATCAACACTGGTATCGCTGCGTGTTCAGCGCCATTGTTCGCGCAGCCTCCGACGCACCTTCACCGAGGCCGCGCGGTGTACGCTGCCGAGCCGACCGCCCAGGCCGCGCGACGGGTCGGCGCGGATGTCGTCGAGTGCGGCTTGCAGCGTCTGTTCTACGATGGATTGATCGGCGCCCGTCGGTGCATCGGCGTTGCTCACGCTGAGTAGCTTCCACAGCAATCCGAGCGAGGCGTAGCTGTCGATGTCATAGGCCATCGGCGGCACGCGGGCCGTGAATGCTTCGAGATCGGCAACCGAGCGCAGCGTGACCCGCGCGGCGGATTCCTTGCCCATCGCGTGAACCATGACCTGTGAATCCGCAAGCGCTACCAGGCGGTTTGCCTGATAGCCATGCGCGAGAAATGCACCCGACATCGCACGCCCCACAATCAGACCGATCACCGGATGGCCGGCGAGGCGCGCGCTCGCGTAGGCATCGGCGGCGCCGGCCAGGGCCTGATGGATGCCATAGGCTTCCTCTCGTCGGCCATACGCCTGGCTCGCGACGTCAATGACCGCGACAATCGCGCGCTTCTCGCGGCGCTTGTCGTCCTGTTTCGCATCGGCGTCGACCACTTCGCGCACCGCCCGAGCGACCTCCCATGCCTCGACGAGACCGATCTCGCCGCTGCGCGCACGCGGAAAGAGATTATCGGGGTCCGGCACCACGGCAATGAAGCGCGCCGGATGGTCGCCCAGCCGTGCGTCGGCGACACGCACCGAAGGCCGGTAGCCCGGCTGCAACGGCGTGCTGTAAGTAAGCGCATCCAGCCAGACGGCGCCGCGCTTCGAAAACTCGCCTGTGTTCATGACTGGAACCCCTTGCCGTAGATGGCGACCGCATTTTCCGGGCTGCTCTGCTCGCTCGGATCGATTTCGGAAAGCCGCTGCAGAAAGCCCGCGACACGTTCGCTGCGGCACGCTTCGGGACGCCCAGCGCGGAAGCGTTCGATCACAGCGGTCCGGATCGTATCGGCGGCGTCGTCGACGTACACATCGATCAGACCCGTGCGATACCGTTGTTCGCCACCCGTGAAGCTCCAGATCATCGGACGGTCGCGTGAGTCGAATTCCGCGATCCCCGCTTCCTGCTCGATGACGGCCGGTCCGTTAAGACCGAGGCGCGCTTCGCGGGTCGCGATCAGATAGCTGCACAGGCCGGCTGCGATCGACATGCCGCCATAGCAGCCGATCGGGCCCGCCGTGATCCCTATTACGGGCTGGTAGCGCCGCAAATCGACGATGGCCGCGTGGATCTCCGCGATCGCCGCGAGCCCGAGGTTCGCCTCCTGCAACCGGACGCCGCCGGTTTCGAAGAGAATGACGGCGCGCGTCGGGATGCCGTTGCGGTTATCCTCGGCAGCGAGTTCCAGGCTGCCGGCGATCTTCGCCGCCGACACTTCGCCCATGCTGCCGCCCTGGAAGCCGCCATCGATGCCTAGCACGACGGCGGGCAGTCCGTCGATGGTTCCCCTGGCGACTACGGTGCCGTCGTCGGCCTGGGTCACGATGCCCTGACGCGCGAGCCATGGCGAGCTCACGCGCTCGAATGGATCAAGCAATTCGCTGAAGGTACCTTCGTCGAGCAGCTTCTTCGCGCGGCTGCGCGCATTGAGTTCAATGAAGCTTTCACGCGCGAGCAGTTCCTGTGCATCCATGTTCTTCACGCTCCACCGGTTTGAGTCAGTGCTTCGAACACCTGCCCGACGCGTATGCGCACAACGCCCGGCGTCGCGCCGAAATCGTTGATTTCGAGCTTTGCGGCAGGCAACGAGCCGTCACTGAAGATGCGCTCGAGTACGGCTTCCCAGACGCGGCTCATGCCATCCACCGAAGTGGTGATGTTCACGACAGTGCGGTTCCCGTCGTTCGTTTCGAGCAGTACTTCGAGGTCCCCGGACGCGACGACGCCTGCAAGTGCGCGGCCTCGGGCGGGGGCGCCCGCCGGGAAATCAAGGACGATGGTTTCCATTTGCTTTCCTATGCCTTCGTCGTGTGAGGGGCTTCGTTTTGAAGCCTGTCGAGAAAGAGTGCGGCGGCGAGCAGATCGGCGGCACCGCCGGGTGACACATGAAGTTCGATGAGCCGCCGGTCCAGTGCCTTCAGGTGACGGCGGCCCGCAAGCATGGCGGCTCCGCCGTGCTCCAGTACGCGTCGTGCTCCGCCTTGCGTCTCGGCGAGGGCGCCGCGTCCGCCTCGTGCGAGCACACAGGTGTCGTCGAGACTCGCCATCACGGCGAGCAACGCGTTCAGCCGGGCTGCCGTTTCACTGTCGCCTCGAAGGCGCGAACTCGCGAGTTCCGGCAAGGCAACCTCAACCACGTGCGGAAAGCCTGCCTGCGCCTGACCACGTGCGCCGCCGACGTCATAGTCGAGACACGCCTGCTCGCCCTTGTGACCGGTCAGCGTGGGCGCGTGGCGGTCGGGCAGACGCGCGATCGATCCGGCGCGCGAGGTAACGCCATGCGGCGTGAGATCCGTCGGCTCGCGCGCTGCAGCGGTCACGAGCAGCCCGAGCGCCCAGATCGCGCCGCGATGGGTGTTGACGCCACCGGTCGCGTGCAGCATCCGGACTTCGCCGTTGCGTCCGATCGCACCGATGCGCTCGCGAAGCGCCAGCATCGGCCGGGTTTCGATGGCCGCGTGGGCCAGTTCCACAAAGGTCGGCTCCAACGCATGGGCCGACGCGCACATCAGGTGCCAGTCGAGGTCGTCGTGCGCGCCGCGGCTGCGAATATCGACGAGACCAGGCTTCGGCGCGAGCGTGACTTCCTCGATGAGTGCCGCGACCACGTGCCCACCCAGGCGTTCGGCGAGCCGTTCCTTCCCGGCGGTTTGCAGCTGCGGGAGGATGCTCGGAGTCGAAGCCGTTGCAAGACTGTCGCGCATCACCAGCTCCTGAAGCGTGCGGGTGGGGCATACAGCCCATCGGACCAGTCGACGAGATCCGCCATGCTCTTTGCGGCCAGCAGCGAGCGATTGGCTTCATTGCGGTGAATGCCGAGATCCTCGGGCAGCGCGACAAACCCATCGCGCCGCAGCGCTGCAAGACTGTCTGCGTTGCTCGTCAGGCCAACCGGCGTGACACCGGCGACGGCGGCGATCATCTCCTTGCGGTGTTCAATGGAGCGAGCCTTATAGAGGTAGGCGATGCCTTCTTCCGTCAGCACATGGGTGACGTCGTCGCCATAGATCATGACCGGCGCGAGTGGCATGCCGGCTTCGCGGCCCACTTCGACCGCATCGATTGATTCGACGATGGTCGGCTGCCCGCCCGCCTGGAACGTCTCGACCATCTGGACGACCAGCTTGCGGCCACGTTCGAGCGGGCTGTCGGTTTGCAGCAGATCGAGCCAGGCGGGGGACGCGTGGCGGCGGCCGTGCGGGTCGTGTCCCATGTTCGGTGCGCCGCCGAAGCCGGTCAGCCGACCGTGCGTCACCGTCGATGAGTTGCCGAGACCATCCATCTGCAGGGTTGAGCCGATGAACATGTCGACTGCGTATTGCCCCGCGAGCTGGCACAGCGCGCGATTGGAGCGCATCGACCCGTCCCGGCCCGTGAAGAAGATGTCCGGGCGTTCCGCGACATAAGCTTCCATGCCCAGTTCGCCGCCAAAGCAGTGCACGCTCTCGACCCAGCCGGTTTCGATTGCCGGAATCAAGGTCGGATGTGGGTTCAAGGTCCAGTGTTTGCAGATCTTGCCCTTGAGGCCGAGCTTTTCGCCGTAGGTCGGAAGGATCAGTTCGATTGCCGCTGTGTTGAAACCGATGCCGTGATTGAGTGACTGCACCTGATGCCGCTCGTAGATGCCGCGAATCGCCATCATTGCCATCAGCACGTGGATAGGCGTAATGAGACGCGGATCGCGCGTGAAAAGCGGCTCGATGAAAAACGGCTTGTCGGATTGGACGACGTAGTCGATCCACGAACCGGGGATATCCACACGCGGCAGGTCCTTCGGGTCGTCGACGATTTCATTGGCCTGCGCGATCACGATGCCGTCACGAAACGCGGCGGCTTCGACGAGCGCGGGCGTATCTTCGGTGCTCGGGCCGGTGTAGAGATTGCCTTGCCGGTCGGCCTTGTAGCCGGCCACGAGTACGACGTTGGGCGTCAGATCAACGTAGAGCCGCGCGTACAGTTCGATGTAGGTATGGATCGCGCCGATTTCGAGAATGCCGTCCTGAAGGAACTGCGAGATGCGCAGGCTTTGCGTACCGGCGTAGGCGAAGTCGAGCTTTCTGGCGATGCCGCGCTCGAAGAGATCCAGATGTTCGGCGCGGCTCACGCTCGGGATGATCAGGTGCAGGCCGTTGACGATGCCCGGATCGACCCTGGCGAGCGCGCGCGACAGAAAATCGGCCTGTTTCTGGTTGTTGCCCTCGACGACAACCCGGTCGCCCGGCGCGATCAGGTTTTGAAGGACGTCGACGATGCGCTCGGTGGGCAATACCACGCCATCCGCGATCGATGCGACGCGCGCGAGGCGGCGATGTTTTTCCGCACGCCGCGTGGCCCAATGGGACGGACTCTGACTGGACATGTGTGCTCTCGCTCTGGACATGAGATGAGTCTATGGAGCGAGGGGTATCGGTTCAATCACGTTCGGGGCGAGTCCGTTATCCCAAGGGTAATGATCTTTTGATCTGATAGCTAAGACCGTGACTGGACTGTTCAAGAGGGTAAGACCTCGTCACCCAGGGGTTTTCCCTGTTGCACCGCAGGATGTGCCGGTCAGTGCAGGGCGATCTCGGCGGCATCTATAACAGCGGTTATTGAGGCTTGGGGCGGCCGGTATCGAGGCGCCCCTCATGGAGTTCGGCGCCGTCGGCAAGGGTACGCGTCAAGGCGCGAGCGCATTCAGCATCGCCGCGCACAGCGTCATCGTGCTGGCCGCCGAATCGAAGTCGAGCCCGCCGGCCGGCGCAACGGTTAGCACGTCGCATGCGCCGAGAGCCAACGGATACGTCGCATCGTCCGTGATGAGGACGAGGGACGTTCCCGTTCGGACGGCCTTGTTCGCAACACGCTGCAAGAAGGAACTGTCGGCCTGGAGATCGACCAGGAGCCACGCCTCGTCGTGCGCAGTGTCCCCATGTCCGAATAGCGGTGTAGGCCACATGGACGTGGTTAGCTCCGCCGGCTTGCCGGTCTCAAGCAATGCGAGAAGGCAGTAGCATGCCGCCGCGTACCCTCGTGGCGTACACGCGATGCGCACGCTGCGGGCCTCGGCGAGCCGTCGTCCGGCACGCGCCAACGCGTCGTAGTCGATGTCTGCCTGCCACGTGAGCCAGGCCGCGCGCGTGTGCTCGATACGTTCGGCGAGCAGTGCTTTGCACGTACCGTCCGAATGATCCTGTCGCGCGGGTGGGTTTGAGGTGCGGGCTCCCGCATGTGCGCGAAACACCCCGCGCAGTTCGCGAAACCCGCTGAAGCCCAATTGCCCTGCAAACCGGATCACCGCTGAGGGCTGGACCGCACACCGCGTCGCGATGTCCTGTACGCGGTCGAACGCGAGCGTTGAAGCATGGCGCTCGACGTCGCGGGCAATCCGCTGCAACTGGTGCGACAGAGTCGGATATGCGGCGGCGATACGCTGCAGCAGCATGTCGCGAGTGACGACGGCCGGCGCGTCGCCGGTTGAATGATCGCTGTCGATGCGATCTTCGTCCTGCCGCCGGACGTCCGTGCGCATGGCCGATGGCATACCGGCAGCCTCGCGTCGCGCGCGTGTGGTTTCGACTACCGTGACAGCATCCATTCGTGCGCCGGATCGTTCTTGAAGTGCCATACGCGCTTCGGACCGGCCATCACATTCAGGTAGTAGCTGTTGTAGCCGTGCGGCACGACGACCGGGTGATAGCCGCGCGGTACCATTACGACGTCGTGATTTTCGACCGCATGAGAAACGTCGATATCACGTGAATCCGTATAGACGCGCTGGAACGCGAACCCTTGCGGCGGATCGAGACGGTGGTAGTAAGTCTCTTCGAGCATGCTCTCGACGGGCGCGTCGTCGACGTCGTGTTTATGCGGCGGATAGCTCGATGCATGCCCGGCCGGCGTCAGGACTTCGACGACGAGAAGCGACTCCGCCGGCTCGGTTTGCGGAAGGATGTCGCACACATAGCGTGTGTTGGTTCCAGTGCCACGCACCGAGCGAGCAATCGTCGACGGTTCGATCAGCCTCGCTTCATATTGGCCGCTCGCCGGGGCGGTGGCCAGCGCCACTTCGGCGTCGTCGCATGCTTCGATCGATACGGTAGTACGAGGCGGCGCGTAGACGGCATACGGCGAGCGTTCTTCGAATACGCTGCGCCGCTCGCCGATCTCGCGCCACGTTTGCGATGGTGTCGATACCGTCACGACGCCGGTCAATACGACGAGACATAGTTCGGTCCCGCCCGTGTCGAACGTGAGCCGTTCGCCGCGGCCAAGGCGTTTCGCGGCGAAACCCACATAGCGCCAGCCGGCGGACTCGGGCGTCACGGTGGCGATGTCGGGCCCGGTGGATTGTCCCTTGACGAGCAGGTTCGTCATGCGGCCTCCTTTTGCTGGCGCGCTTGCCGCCAGATACGGATCAGCGTCTCGAAGCTGCTGCGCACCTGGTCGATGAGTGCGCGATCGTCGATCTCGCCGGCGAACCACGCACGGCTCGGCTCATGAAAAATGGTCCGCCCCACGGTGAACCCGCGGCAGGTCCTGCTGGCGCCTGCGGCGGCGAATCCTTCCGCCAGCTTCTCGATCGGTGCGCTCAGGCCGAGCAGCACCACGCCACGGCAATACGGGTCGCGCCTTTCGATCAACGCGTCGACCTCACGCCACGTGCTGGCGCTCATCGCTTCCAGCTTCCACCATTCCGGATAGATGCCGAGGTCATACAGCCGGTCGAGTGCGCGGGGAATGAGATCAGGCGTCTGTGGACGGTCCTTCGGCGGAATGACTTCGAGCAGCAGCTCGTGGCCGCTCGCCTGAACCGCGTCGTACAGCGCGCGCAACTGGTTTTCCTGTTCGATGCGATGGGCGGGCTCGTCGTCCGGGTGATATTGCACGAGACACTTGACGATATGTTCGCGCGGCCATGCGACGAGCGCCGTACCGATCGAGCGGCCATGCTCGAACTGGAGCGGGTTCGAGCCCGGCAATTCGACGGGGCGGCCGATCCACCAGCCGCGCCCGGTTGCGGCATTCAGCGCATCCTGGCCGTAGCGGTCGTCGATCAGCACGGCCATTTTCCCCTTGTAGTCCGCGTGCTCTTCCGTTTCCGCTACCGCCTTGACGAACAGTTGCTTGAGTGTCGCAATGCGGTCTTCGTCCGCGCCGGCCTGCTGCGCGAGCGCGAAGAACTGGTCGCGATGATCGAATGCAAAGCCGAGCACTTCGTCCCATTGCGGGCGCGGCGTGCTTACGCGATGCAGGCGGGCGAGGGTGGTGTCGCGATCCGGGCGCTGCATGCGCGACGCGTTGGCGAGGAAATAATCGAGTTCCGCGGGCGTAGGCATCGCAGGCGCACATGCGTGCCTCGATACGACCAGCGCGCCACAGGCGTTTGCATAGGCGCAGCAGGTTGCATAGTCGGCGCCCGTCAGCCAGCCTTTGAGAAAGCCGGAAATAAACGCATCGCCCGCGCCCAGCACATTGAGAACCTCGACCTGCACGCCGCGATAGTGACGATCGCCATCGAGACTGTCCGGGATAGGACCGTCAATGACGGTACAGCCGAGCGGCCCGCGTTTGACGACAAGCGTGGCGGACGTCACGTCGCGCACGGATCGCAACGCATCGGCCAGATCGTCGCGGCCGCCTGCGATGCGAAACTCTTCTTCGGTTCCGACGATGAGGTCGAACAGCGGCAAGATCCCGCGCAGGTGAGCGCTGACGCTGCCGTCGGCGATGAAGCGGGTCTCGCCGTCAGCCTTGCCGGTGAGGCCCCACAGCACCGGGCGGTAGTCGATATCGAGCACGGTGCGCACGTCGTTACGCCGTGCATGCTCCAGCGCCTTCGTGCTGGCGCGATGTACCTGCTCGGTCGAGAAATGGGTGCCGGTGATCAGCAGTGCCCGGCTGGATGCGATAAACGATTCGTCGAAATCCGTTTCGTCGATTGCCATGTCCGCGCAATTCTCGCGGTGGAACACCAGCGGAAATGTATCGCGGTCTTTCAGTCCGAGTAGCACTAGCGCGGTCAGCCGTTGCAGATCGGTCTTGACGTGGCTTACGTCGCATCCTTCACGCTCGAGCGCATCGACGAGAAACCGTCCCATGTGATCGTTGCCGACCCGCGCGAGCATCGCGGATTTCAGTCCCAGCCGGGCACAACCGAAAGCAATGTTCGCCGACGACCCACCCAGATAGCGGGCGAAGCTCGTGACGTCTTCGAGGCGTGCGCCGATCTGCTGCGCGTAAAGGTCGACTGCGAGCCGACCCAGGCAAATCAGATCGAACTTGCGCTCGGTCATGGTTCTCAGTTTTTGCACGATATGTATTCCTGTGTTGTTTGAAGACGTTCATCGATTGATGAACATCTCTTCGTCTCCATGGTTCCTGTCCGTCCGGCGGGCGGCGATCGTAGTCCGCCGGGGCGTATTTTTCGCGCGTGGAGGTCAGGTGAGGCACAGCCCTTCTTTCACGGCTTCGAGCATCATCCGGCTCGACTCGTCCGCCCGGTCTTCCCACGCGAATACGGCGACCGTGGCGATACCGTCGAAGCCGATATCGCGTACCGATTTGAAGAACGTGTCCCAGTCGATTTCGCCTTGCCCGATATCGAGATGCTGATGCACGGTCGCCGTCACACCAGGCGGGTTCACGATATAGCGAAGATTCGAGGATGCCCGGTGGTTGTACGTATCGGCGATGATCAGGTGGGTCAGCTTGGGCTTCGCATAGTCGAGCATCGCGGCGATATCGCCCTTGCCGTCGTCATAGAAGAACGTATGTGGCACCGCATATAGATAGTTGAGCCACGGCTTGTCGAGGCCGCGGATGATGTCTACCGACTCGTTATTGCGTTCGCAGAAGTCGTACGGGTGCGCCTGGATGTCCAGCTTGATGCCCTCGCGTTCGAACACCGGCAGCAGTTCTTCCATCGAGCGCATGAACTGGTTCTCGCACACCAGCGCATTGTCGGACTGGCCGCTGAACTCGGTGTTCATCAGATCGCACTCCATCTCCACGGCGACCTCGATCGCGCGCTTCCAGTTGCGTACGGCCGCTTCGCGCATCGCTTCGTCGGGATGCGACCAGTGATAGAGCGGCAGCAACGACGAAAGCTTCACGCCGTTGTCGCGCAGTGCCTGTTTGAACTCGTGCACACGAGCCTTGTCGACGCGCGGATACTTGTAGAACGGCAGGAAGTCTTCCCGCGGCGACAGTTCGATGTACTCGTAACCGAGTTCGGCAACCTTCTCGACCATTTTCGGAATTGGAAGATGGCGATACATGTAGGGGTCAAGGGCGATTCGCATGTCTGCTCCTGATAAGGTTTTCGTTAAAGTGCGTGATGTCGGGCCCGCCTTCGCGCAGCGGCGACGGCGCGGGTACCATCTATTGGATGTACTGGAGCGTTCAATAACGCCTTGCGTGGGACAGTGCCTGCTTCATCAGTTTCGAGGCCTCGTCGACGCGCGGGTTGTCCGATACTTCTGGCACGCCCACGTGCCACCACGACGCGTACTTGTGAACCATCGTCTTCGGCAGGACCTTGATGTCGATGAGCGTGGAGACGCTCTGCTTTCTCGCATCGTCGAGCGCTGTGCGCAACGCGTCCATCGACGTGACCGTGTATGTCTTGCAACCATAGGCCGCGGCGTTCGCGGCGAAGTCGACCGGCACGAACCTGCCTGCGAGCCGGCCCGTTGCATCGTCACGGTATCTGAATTCGGTGCCGAAGCTGCCCATGCCGTGTTCCATCTGCAGGTTGTTGATACAACCGAACGTCATGTTGTCGAACAGCACGACGTTGATCTTCTTGCGCTCCTGGATCGACGTCACCAGCTCGGAGTGCAGCATCATGTACGAGCCGTCGCCGACGAATGCAAACACTTCCTTCTCCGGCTGGGCGAGCTTCACGCCCAGCGCCGCGTTGACTTCGTAACCCATGCATGAATAGCCGTATTCGACGTGGTAGTTGTCCACGCCCTTTGCGCGCCACACGCGCTGCAGATCACCGGGCAGACTGCCTGCGGCCGCGACGATCACGTCGTCATCCGCTAGCGCCGAATTGAGGAAGCCGAGCACTTGGCTTTGCGTCAGGGACGAGCCGGTTACGCGGATGAATTCGTCGAGAACGCCCCGGTCCAGACGGTCATCGATCTCCGGGACGAAGTCGTCCGGCGAGTACGCCACGCCATAGACGCGGCTCACCTCCGTGTGCAACCGGGCGCGCGCGATCTCCACCTCGCTCGTCCAGGCGGACTTGAAGCCGATGCGTTTCAGTTCATCACCCAGTTGCTCCAGCGCAGCCCTTGCGTCCGCGACGATCGGTACTGCATCGAGCTTGCCGGCATCGAACGTGCTGACATTGATATTGATGAACTCAACGTCGGGATTCTGGAACAGCCACTTGGACGACGTCGTGAAGTCGGTATACCGCGTGCCGATGCCGATAACGAGATCGGCTGCGGGAGCAATCGTGTTGGCAGCCAGCGAACCCGTTTCGCCGATACCGCCAAGATTCAGCGAATGGTCCCATGTGATCACCCCCTTGCCCGCCTGTGTCTCCGCGAACGGAATGTTGAACTGCTCGGCAAACTGCTTCAGCGCCGCTGCAGCGTCGGAGTATTTCACCCCGCCGCCGCATATCAGCAACGGCCTCGACTTGCGCGTGATCAAGGCAGCCGCCCGGGCGATCGCATTGGCGGCCGGCGGCCGCCGGTCGACACAATGCACCCGTTTCGCGAAGAAATAGTCGGGATAGTCATAGGCCTGCGCCTGGACGTCCTGAGGCAAGGCGAGCGTCACCGCGCCCGTGTCGGCCGGATCGGTCAGCACACGCATCGCACTGATGCACGCGCTCATCAATTGTTCCGGCCGCACAATGCGGTCCCAATATTTACTCACTGGCCGGAAGGCATCGTTCGTGCTGATCGTCAGGTCGTGCGCCTGTTCGATCTGCTGCAGGACCGGATCCGGTTGACGGCTTGCATGTACATCGCCTGGCAGGAACAGCACGGGGATGCGGTTTGCCGTGGCCGTCGCCGCAGCGGTCACCATATTCGCCGAGCCAGGTCCGACCGATGACGTGCAGGCGTAGATCTGCCTGCGACGGTTCTGCTTCGCGAAGCCGATTGCCGCGTGCGCCATACCCTGTTCGTTTCGGCCCTGATGCACGAGCAACTCGCCGGGATCCTGTTCCAGCGCCTGCCCGAGACCCAGCACGTTGCCGTGTCCGAAGATCGTGAACACGCCCTTGACGAACTTCGTCTGCACACCGTCGAACTCGACATACTGATTGTCGAGAAACCGGACGAGCGCCTGCGCCATTGTCAGTCTGATGTGACCCATGAATTTATCCAGATGTTGAAGAGAATGCCAGTCGGCCAATCGAGGCTCGTACCTCGCGCGATGACTATCAGGTGTTCGCGTATTTCCGGCGGAAATCGGCCTCTATGGCTTCCAGGCTTCGCCCTTTCGTTTCGGGCAAGTAACGATTCACGAACGTGAGTGAAAGCAGGCCAAGCGCGAAGAAGATAAAGAACGTCGTGGAAATTCCAGCGTATTCGACTAGTGACGGGAAAAGCAGGCTGATAGTGAAGTTGACCATCCACAACGCGAAGCCGGAGAAGCCTGTCGCAAATCCCCGAATTCTGAGCGGAAACACTTCGGAGAGCATGACCCAGCTCACCGGCGCGATGAACCCTTGCATGAAGCCAAGAAACATCACCATCGACGACAGGATCAGATATGCGCGCATTTCCGATACCGGCAGCAGTTCCGAAAAAAGGCCGATGAGCAGCAACGATGCTGTCGTTCCCGTCAAGCCGGTGAGGAACATGGGTCTGCGGCCGACCTTGCCGAGCAGAAAGATGCCGAAAAACACCGCAGCCACTGATATCACGCCGTTCGCGATATTGGCGAACAAGGCCGTCTCCTTTCCGAATCCCGACGTGGTCAGAATCTGGGTGCCGTAGTACATAATTGAGTTCACGCCGGTTGCCTGTTGCACTACTGCGACGCCGACGCCGATCAGGAACACGCGGCGCATCCACGGAGTAGAGAGATCGGACCAGCCGCCGCGCGTCGTACGGGCATCCTGTTCACTTATCAGTCGGATGTCGGCGAGTTCTGCAGCCGCAAAACGTTCGTCTCGCACCTGCTTGAGGACGCGCAGCGCGTCGCCGAAGCGTCCCTTCATCGCAAGCCAGCGGGGTGTTTCGGGCATTGCGAGCATGCCCAGCCACAGCACGACCGCAGGCAGCGTGGCAAGCGCCAGCATCCACCGCCAGACGCCGTGCTCCGCGCCCCATGCATTCCCGATGACCGCATTGAAAACAAACGCCAGCATCTGGCCGCAGACGATCATCAGCTCGTTTTGCGTGACGATCTGACCACGCCGATCGGACGGTGCTATCTCCGCAAGATAGGTAGGTACCGATACGGACGCGCCACCTACTGCAAGACCCAGTACGAACCGCGACGCCACCATCACAGGAACGTTGGGTGCCAGCGTGCATGCCAGTGCGCCAATCAGGAACAGCAGGGCGAGCAACATGATGTTTTTTCGCCTGCCGTTACGATCGGACAAGCGTCCGCCGGCCACTGCGCCGATTGCAGCCCCAAGCAGCAGGAAGCTCGTGACCATCCCTTCTGTGACGGGGGTCAGCCCGAGGTCCTGCTTCATATAAGTCAATGCACCGTTGATCACACCGGTGTCGTACCCAAAAAGCAGCCCGCCAAAGGTTGAAATGACCGTGATGAGCCTGATGTATCGTGTGGCCCGTTCACCGCTGTCCGATCCAACCGGGACGGCCGTATTGCGGACGACGTGCGTCTCGTAAGCGTTGTGCATCGTTGACTCCTCCTTTTATGAACGACCCAGCCCTTTCTTTCGGGGACTTTGTATCAGGATCGTTTGCTTGATTCAGTACAGCTCATCAGATTGCATTGCGGAATATCGAGGCGTGCCTGCGGATGAAAAGTGCGCCCCACGAGGCCGTTCGGGTGCTTGCGCGTGCGGCCTCAAACCGACAATAAACAGGCCGCCGCCCGTGCATTGCGTTCCGATAGGAAGTTGAGGCGTAATCCATGGCCCGCGTCCGATCCTGTTAGGTTTATGCCCAGTTTTGCAACCGGGTGCAAAACTGGGTCAAAAAAACCGGGTTTCTGTGCACCCGGTTGCAATACAGTAGACCGCCGGCTGAGACGTGTCAACCTGGGAAGTCTGCCGAGAAGCATTACCGGCAACCCGCGAACCTGAGCGGGCGAGTCGTGTGCATGCTTCTCAGGAGAATGCCGGCATGTGGACCCTGTGCTTATCGTTCCCTGAGGTGTGACGATCGTCTCACCAGACTACCTGGTGCGAGGAAATTGGGCTCGCGTTCGCCCTCGATAGTGAGACGGCGGATAGCTTCGGTGATCAGCAGTTCCATCGGTTGGCGATAGCTTGTCAGCCCGTAGCAGGGGGACGCCGCCAACTCGATATCGTCAAACCCGACGATGGCCATGGGGACTGCCTCGTCCCGTGCGCGCAACGCATCCAGTGCGCCTATCGCCAGAATATCGTTCTCGCAAAACAGTGCCTCGATCCGGGTGTCGGAAGACGTCTCATCGAGATAGCGGGTAAGCGTCTGAAATCCGCGATCGCGCGCGTAATGCCCGGCTTCAAGAATAGTTTCGACCTTTAACCCCCGCGCAGCCAGAGCATCAGCGAATCCGTCCAGTCGCCTTACCTGGGTCGATTGCGAGGGCGGCCCCGCCATGTAGCCAATCCGCTGAAAACCCTGCTCGACTAGAAGCGTCGCTATTTCGCCGCCGGCCCGATAGCCGTCGGTTGTCACGACCTGGATGTTCGGCGTGTCGCTGTTGCGATAAAGCACGATCAGAGGGATGTTGCGGATATCCTGCGCCAGTCGTACCAGTTCGTCGGTCAGGATCGTGCCAAGAAAGATCAGACCGTCCACCTGGAACTGGTCAGCCAATGAGAGCGTCGGACCATGACTGTGCTCTGAGCTGATGTTGAGCAACAAGGACATATAGCCTTTGCGCTGCAATTGACTGGTTACCTCGTCGAGCACCGGGAACAGGTTCGGGTTCGCGAGCTCGTCGACCACGAGGCCAACAATTCCGGTTCGCCGCTTTGTCAGACTACGCGCGAGAAGATTCGGCCGGTAGCCCAGTTCCGCCGCTACCTGAAGCACGCGCTCACGGGCATCGGGCGATATCGATGCACCCTCTGTGAAAGCCCGGGACACCGTCCATTTGGACACACCGATTCGTCGAGCAACATCGCTCGCAGTAACTTTGCGCTGGCCGCTCCCAGCTATTTTTTTTGCCATGTCGGGATTTCCCATGTTGACTTCATCTGTTCAGGAGTCTACTGTTATTTGCAACCGGGTGCATAGACGCCATTTTTTAAGTGCAACTTTGCACCCGGTTGCAAGTCCAGTTCGAGCTGGGCTCTTTTTTGCACCGGTTTGCACCCGGTTGCACGACATTAATGACATCCGTGATCGTCTGATGGGACTGACGTCTCCGACGACAACGGCTGAACAATAGGAAGGGTTGAATCTTGTTGAACGGTGAAAGAAAGATTGCGCGCCCATTGCGCTGGGCCATGGTCGGCGGCGGCCGTCTCGGCCAGGTCGGCTACAAGCACCGCTGCGGCGCGTTGCGGGACAACACGGCGTTTCAGCTGGTCGCCGCCGCTTTCGATATCGATGCTGAGCGGGGCCGCGACTTCGGCACCAATCTCGGTGTTGATCCCCAGCGCTGTTACGCTAACTACGACGCCCTGTTCCAGGAAGAGGCGAAGCGCAAGGACGGCATCGAGGTTGTCTCGATCGCGACACCCAATGGGACACACTTTGAGATCACTCGGGCAGCCCTGAACGCGGGTCTCCATGTGATCTGCGAGAAGCCGCTCTTTTTCACGACGCAGGAAGTACGCGAAATCAAGGCGCTGGCCAAAGAAAAGAACCGGATTGTCGGCGTCACTTATGGCTTTTCGGGGCATCCGCTCCTGCTGCAGATGCGCGCCATGGTTGCCAACGGCGAGATCGGTCAGGTGCGGATGGTGGATCTGCAATATACCCATGGTTTCAACGCAACTGACGATGGCGACAAAATCAGCGATGCGCAGAAATGGCGCGTCGACCCCAAGGTAGCTGGGCCGACTTTTGTACTTGGGGATCTTTCGACCCATACGTACTACATGTCCCAGTTGATCATGCCGCACATGAAGATCAAGGAATTGATGTGCGACCGCCAGAGCTTCATTCCCTCTCGCGCGCCGCTGGAGGACAACGCTTTTGTCCTGATGCGTTACGAGAATGGTGCAGTCGGCAGAATGTGGGCCTCATCGGTCAATGCCGGCTGCATGGACAGCCAGCGCATCCGCATCGTCGGTTCGAAGGCCAGCCTCGTGTGGTCGGACTCCAATCCCAGCGAGTTGCGTTATGAGGTCCAGGGGCAGCCGAGTCAGACGCTGCATCGCGGCATGCCATATCTGGACGACAGTTGCAACGCAGACGAGCGTCTCGGTGCCCTGCACACCGAAGGCCTGACCGAATCCTGGGCGAACATTTATCTCAAGTTTGCGATTGCCATCGATGCGAAGAACCGGAATGACGAAAGGACGCTCGCCAATCTGGTTTATCCGGACATTGATGCCGGCCTCGAGGGCGTGCGCTGGTTGGAAAACTGCGTGAGGTCTGCCAACAACGGCGCGACCTGGGTCCCGTTCGAGTAACAAGCCAACACCCCGCGAATTCGCGAAAATTCAATCGAGACCGGAAACAGAAATGAAACTTTCATTCTTCACTGACAGCCTGGGCAATCTGCCCTTTGAGCAAATGCTGGACAAACTATGTGAGATGGGTGTTTTCGGTGTTGAGATGACCGCCGGTGGCTGGTCATCCGCACCGCACCTGCGAGCCGACGAGCTTCTGGCTGACGCGGGCAAACGTCAGGCCTTAAGGGCCGCGCTCGAGAGCCGCGGCATGGAGATCGCAGCACTCAATGTCTCGGGAAACCCGCTGGATCCAGGTCAGTTGGGGGCAAAACACAAGGCCGACACGGACAAGACTATCCAGTTGGCTGGCCTGCTCGGCGTGAAGAAGATTGTGATGATGAGCGGTCTGCCGCCGGCAAGCCCTGAAGATCGGATCCCTAACTGGATTACGTACACAGTCAGCTGGCCGGCAACCTTGAAGGACTGCCTCGACTATCAGTGGAACGAAGTCGCGATCCCGTACTGGCGGCAGCTCGTCGCCAAGGCCAAGGAGTGCGGGGTTGAGAAGTTCGCCCTGGAAAACTTCAGTTCGATGCTGGTGTGGAATCCGGAAACCCTCTTCCGGCTACGCGATGCGGTGGGTCCCATGGTCGGCTTGAACCTGGATCCTAGCCATCTCATCTGGATGGGTGCCGATCCGATCGCCTCAGCACGTGCGCTGGGCGAAGCGATTCATCACGTGCATGGCAAGGACGTTCGTCTGGAACGTGGACTGGTCAACGTCAACGGCCTGCTGGAAACCAAGCCAGTCGAGGACGTCGCCAACCGCGCCTGGAACTACGTAGCAGTGGGATGTGGCCAGGATCTCCAGTGGTGGAAGGAGTTCTTCTCCGTGGTCCGGATGATGGGCTACAACGACTGGGTTTCGCTCGAAATGGAAGATCTGACGATGCCTGTTGACGCTGGCATCAGGACTTCGATCAATGCTTTGAAACAGAGCATCAGTCAGTGACGGAGCGCTCTGCCGACTGGTCAAACGTGACGAGTTGAAGTTGAAGTATCTCGCGGCAAATGGTAGCGAGGCTGCACCGCCGGCAATGGGTAGGCACCTGTTCCGGCGACGCAGTCGCCCACGTACGAAGAACTATAAAAGATCAATGGAGACATTCGATGAATTGCTTGGAGCAAATCAACTGCGTTCGTGTGGCATCCGGCACGACTCCCCATTCCTCGGTGCAGCGACAACAGCGCTATCGGCTTTGCTCATTGTCGCGACCCAGCGCAGCTTCACGCCCATCCTCCTAGTATCAGCATCCTGACGCTGCAAGTCAGGATCCGGACGGTTCGCATCATCACGATGCGTCCGCTGGGAATCCAGCGATCTGTCAAGCACCGGTGCGATCCGCGGGCCGACACGATGAGTGCTCGCGCATGACGTGTTTCGGCTTGTCATGAAAGGAGTTGGTTTATGGTTTCAATGCAAGGCAACTATGTTCTGGAAATGCGCAATGTCACCAAGGCATTTCCAGGCGTCCTGGCTCTCGACAAGGTCAGTCTGAAGGTGCGCGAGGGCACGGTACACGTACTGGTCGGTGAGAACGGCGCTGGCAAGTCCACGCTGATGAAGATCCTGAGCGGCGAGCACAGCATCGACGCTGGCGAGATCTATTTCAAGGGCGAGAGGTTGAAGCACCAGGATACCAGGTCGGCATTGGAGATCGGTATTTCCATGATCCACCAGGAACTCAGTCCCGTGCTGGACATGACTCTGGCTGAGAACATTTTCCTCGGCCGCGAGCCTGTAATCGAGGCACCCGGTGTGCTGTCTTGCCTCGGCAGTTTCGTGGATTTCCGACGTATGTATGAAGACACCCGGATGCTGTTTGACACGCTCGGCCTGAAATACGACGCGCGTCAGAAAATGCGGGAATTGAGTATTGCCGGCATGCAGCTCATCGAGATCACGAAGGCGATTTCCCGCGGTGCCTCGCTCATCATCATGGATGAACCGACCTCCGCCATCAGCGATACCGAGGTCGCCATGCTTTTCAGGCAGATTCAGGACCTGAAAACACGCGGCGTGGCGATCATCTATATCACGCACAAGATGGACGAGATCTTCCAGATCGCCGATGACATCACCATCATTCGGGACGGGCAATACGTGGATGCTGGGCCGGCCAGCGCCTACGACGAAGGCAAACTGATTTCGCTGATGGTGGGCAGGACGATTTCGAGCATCTTCCCCAAAGGTGAAGCGCAAATTGGCGAAACGGTTCTGGAGGTCAAAAATGCCACGCGCTATGGCGTGTTCAACAACGTCAGTTTCAAGGTCAGGCGCGGCGAGATACTCGGTCTTGCTGGCCTGATTGGTGCCGGCCGTACTGAGGTGGCACGAGCCATCTTCGGACTTGATCGGCTCGACGAAGGGAGCATCGTTCTGGAAGGGGTTTCACTGCGCTTGAAGGACAGCGCGAGCGCGATCAAACGCGGCATTGCAATGGTGTCCGAGGATCGCAAGAGCGAGGGACTCGTGCTCTGCCGGTCCGTTCAGGAAAACATTGCGCTCGCCAACCTCGAGAAGTTCACTTCGGGCATTTTTCTCGACGTCAAGCGCGAACGCGTCGCCGCGCTGCAGATGAAGGAGATGTTGAAAATCAAGACGAAGGACCTCCAGACGACGTCAGGCAATCTCAGCGGTGGCAACCAGCAAAAGATCGTCATTGCGAAGTGGCTTCTTGGCGATCTGAAGGTGCTGATTCTCGACGAACCGACCCGCGGCATCGACGTGGGATCCAAGTCGGAAATTCACAAGCTCATGTCGCAACTCGCACAACAGGGTCTCGCCATCATCATGATTTCGTCCGAGCTACCGGAGATATTGGGTATGAGCGATCGCGTGATCGTGATGCGCGAGGGAGAAGTGACCGGCGAAATCGGTCGTCTCGACGCGTCCCAGGAAGGGATCATGAAACTGGCTACAGGAGGTAAATGATGTTCAACAGCATGCCTGAAAAGGCTCTCACTACACAGGAAGGTGCGCTCTCGAAGTTCCGCAACATGGGATTCGCCGCCATCTATAGAAAATACGGAACCATCCTGATTTTCGTCGGTATCGTCCTGCTTGCATCGCTCGTCAGTGATGCATTCCTGACCGTGACGAATTTGACCAACGTGCTGCGCCAGGTCGTCGTGGTCAGCCTGCTTGCTTGCGGCGTCACCTTCATCATTATTCTCGGGCAGATCGATGTCTCGCTTGGAGCAGTCGTCGCGCTGACAGGCACGCTCGCCGCGAGCGTGATGTCAATGACGGGAAGCATCACGTTGGCCGTGCTGGCCGGCGTCGCAATTGGCATCCTGGTCGGTCTCGTGAACGGCTTTGTAGTGACCCGCTTTGGCATTCCGTCCTTCATCACGACTCTGGCGATGACGACCGTAGCGCGCGGGGCAGTGCTGCTCTACACAGGGGGTATTCCAGTCAGCAATCTGGGCAATTTCGGCGTGATCGGGCAGGGCGCTATCGGACCCGTACCGATCTCCGTATTGATCCTGCTCGCTGCGCTGCTGGTTTCTTGGGTCCTGCTGAACCGGACCAGGTTCGGCCGCTACGTTTATGCAGTGGGCGGCAACAGTAAGGCGGCGCTCGCCTCCGGCATCGACACGAAAAAGGTGACGACAAGGGCGTTTGTGTACAGCGGCATTCTGACTGCCATTGGGGGGATCGTCCTGATGTCCCGCATAAACTCAGGACAACCCGCGGGGGGCGTCGGCTATGAGTTCGACGCGATCACAGCGGTGGTGGTCGGTGGAACGAGCCTCATGGGCGGCACGGGAACGATCATGGGCACGATGATCGGCTCAATGATTATCGGCGTAATCAACAACATTCTGAATCTGCTGAACGTGAGCTCGTACTGGCAACAGATTGCGAAGGGGCTGATCATCGCCGCTGCGGTCATTCTGGACGTGAAGACAAAAAACGTCGGCACAAGAAAAATGCAGGGGAAAAAGGGGCGGCAATGAACTGATGAGGCGCACACGACCGTGCGCTTCGTGGTTCATTTGTTTGCCCTGGTTTTTTTACAACGCAGTTCGACAGGAGGAGTACATGAAAATATTTGTAAATCTATTAGTCACGTTGCTCATTGGCGTGATGGTCGTTCCAGGTGGTGCGCAAGCTGCAGACAAGAAGTTCGTCGTCGGCTACACCAATATGTTGGATTCAGATATTTTCCCGAATAGAGTCAAAACGGCATTTGGTCAGGCGACCAAGGCCGACTCCAATCTCGACGTGCGCTTCGCAGACGCCAACGGGGACATCAGCAAGCAACTCGATCAGATCGACAACTTCATTGCCCAGAAGGTTAACCTGATCGTGGTCGTTCCCGTCGATTACCAGGGGATCGTGCCCGGCGTGGAACGAGCGAACAAGGCGGGCATCCCCGTGATCGCACTCGGCATTCAATCGGCAGGCGGCAAGTACACCTTCGTCGGTTCGAAGAACTTCGATGCAGGCCGACTCCAGGGCGAACTGATGGCCGCGAAGCTACCGAAGAACGCGCAGATTCTGTATCTGCAGGGCACGCCCGGTCTCTACCATTCCAAGGAACGTCTCGAAGGATTTACCAAGGCATGTCTGGACAAGCGGCCAGATGTCAAGTTGCTGGCCAGTTTGCCAGGTAACTATGATCGCGGCCAGGGAATGCAAATCACCGAGGACTGGATAGAGCGCTTCCCGAAGTTCGATGCCGTCATCGCAGCGAATGACCAGATGGCCTTGGGCGCACTCGAGGCGCTGAAAACGGCAGGACGGCTGAAGGGAGTGATGATTTCAGGGATCGACGGCACTGCTGACGCGTTGAACGCGATCAAGGCTGGCGAGATGTCACAAACGATCTTTCAGAACGCCCAAGGACAGGCTGCCGCGGCCTATCAGGTTGTCGAGTCGATCAAGGGTGGCAGCGCGCCTCCGCCCGAGGTGATTGTGCCGTTCGCATCGATCACGAAGGACAACCTCAGCAATTACCTGAAGTAGTTAGCAGGCGAGTAATGGATGTCTGCAGGTCCGGAAACCTGTTGCGCAAGCCGCCACGTCGCGGGCGGGAACCAGGTTGCCGGGACCTCGGACGGGTGGCGATCGGATATGAAGTGCGTTGACTTCGGAACGCGAACCCATCGCTCGTAAGTCGGGCGTATGCAGCCTGGCTGTCTCGCAGAATCATTTCTCAAACCATATTAAATTAAATAAGTTGTACATATTACATAACGGAGACGACAATGAAGATGTCTATAGTCGGGGCAGTACTGATGGCGAGTTCGGCCGCAGCGGCCGCACAGAGCAACGTAACGATGTACGGTATCGTGGACAACGGCCTGCAATACGAAACGGGTATCCCCAAAGGGAACCGGTTTTCGGCTGAGACCGGCAACTGGGCCGAATCGCGGCTCGGTTTTCTCGGTGCTGAGGATCTGGGCGGTGGCACCCAGGCTACCTTTCACCTTGAGGCCAGACTCAATACGCAGAACGGCTCTTATGCGAACGGTTCGTTCTTCGAAGGCCAGGCGACCGTGGGCATGAGGAACGATAGGTTCGGTGCGTTCCGGGCCGGCAATTTCGGGGCGAGCGAATTGCTGCAGGATGCTGGGGATTCCGATCCGCAGCAGGCTCAGAAATATTCGATCGGCACGCTTGTGCGCGGCCGCATCTGGACTCAGGCGGCAAACGGACTCGAATACACGTCGCCACGCATCGGCGGGTTCACGGTGAAGGGCCAATATAACCTGACGAACTCGTCCACATGGAATGCGGGTAAGCCGGGCAGCGCGCCGAGCCAGATCGGCACCTCGACGGGGCTCGGCAGTGCGCAGGGCCGCGCGGACGGCGTGAAATTGCAATACAACGCGAGCAATCTCGAACTGCAAGCGATCTATGACGAGATCCGTGATCCGAATGGCAAGTTCAGCAACGTCTATCTGGCATCGCGCTCGATCTTTACCGGTGGGGCTTACGCACTCGGCCCGGTCAAGCTGTTCGCCGGTTACCAGCATCTGAGCGCGCCGGATGCGTCCAATGCGGGTTACTTCGGCAGCAGTACGCCGACGGCCTTGCCCGCGGGCGCTTCGTTGCCCACGGCGGTCGATCAGGAATGGGCCGGTGCACATTGGACCGTTAGGCCGGATGTGACGCTGACAGGCGCCGTGTATCACGCAAACGCGAACAAGGGTAATGGTAACGCGACGCTGTACACGGTCTCCGGCGCCTACCTGCTGTCCAAGCGCACCCGCCTGTACTCTGAGGTGGGCTACGTTCGGAACAGTTCGACGTCGAATCTGGGCCTCGATAGCGGCCTGTATGGCGCAAACGTCAACAACGATCCGGTCAATGCCAGCTCGTCAAACTCTAATCCGAACTACGGACACGGCCAGTTCGGCGTGTTCGCAGGTATCGCGACGCAGTTCTGATCGTTTGTGATCTCCTCGCGGCGCGCACGTTTGGGCGCACCGCGCTTTTCGTCCTGCTTCTAGTTTGGGCCCGCGTGCATACGACTGCTGTCAGCGTGAGGCCAGCAACCCGGTGTTGGCCGGCGCTTCACTCCAGAAAGCCGCCCTTGAAAGTCTCGCGAAGATAAGCGACGAATTCGTGCACCGCGCGCGGCACATGGGTTGCATACGGCCGGACCGCAAATAGCTGATCCGCAAAAACGCCAACGGGTTGCCATTCCGATAGCACGCGCGCCAGCTTGCCCGAGCGCAACGAAGACGCCGCGCTAAAGTCCGGGAGGAGCGCGATGCCGAGATCGTCGAGCGCGGCGTCCCGCAAGGCTTCACTATTGTTTGCGCAGAACGGGCCTGAAATGGGGACTGTCAGGCGCGTGGTACCCGTTCGGCGTGCGCCTGTACGCTCGAAGGACCACCCGGCCGTGTCGTGCGCGCGTGGATAGAAGAGGCAGTCGTGCGTGCCCAGTTCATCGGGATGTGCCGGCGTGCCGTGCTTGCGCAGATAGGCCGGCGTGGCCACGATGACCGTGGTGGTCTTGCAAAGCTTCCATGCTACGTGCGTTTCCGGCGCGGACGCGGTATGCCGGATCGCGAGATCGAAGCCTTCGGTCGCAAGCGACGCCAATCGATCGGACAAATCGAGTTGCACCCGCACTTCCGGATAACGCCGGAGAAACTCCGACAGCCGTGGCACCAACTGCTGACGTGCGAACGCGACCGGCGCCGTCACCCTGATACTTCCTCGCACGACGTCGGCGGAGTCGCGCACGCCGGCGAAACTTTGCGCGATCTGATCATAGTGACTTCTCGTTTCCTCGACCAGTTGCACACCGGCTTCGGTCAGCCGCACGCTGCGCGTGGTGCGCTGAACGAGCGAGACACCCGCAGCGCGCTCCAGTTCCGCGATTCTCTGGCTCACAGCTGCCTTGCTGACACCGAGCCGGTTGGCCGCGCGCGTGTAATTGCCCTGACTCGCGAGCACGGTCAGCCAGTGAAGATGAGACCAGAGATTTTCTATATTTTGCATTGAATTCCAATGATTGTTCACATTACTAAACAATGATTTCAATGATAAGGCATATTCAGCGAAGTGTCCGCCTTCTACACTGCACGCACTGACAACTTATTCGGGAGATGACATGAAAAGCTATACGGATCGCGCGGACGTCGGACACTTCATCAACGGCCAGCGGGTCGTCGGCAACGGCAAGCGCACGCAACAGGTTTTCAATCCCGCGACGGGAGAGGCTACTCGCACGCTTCATCTTGGCGACGCGAGCGATGTCGATGGTGCCGTGGCCAGCGCAAAAAAAGCTTTCGTGAACTGGAGCAATACGCCGCCGATCCGTCGCGCACGTGTGATGCTGCGTTTCCTGGAGTTGATGAACCGGCATCGCGACGAGCTTGCCGCAATCATCACGGCGGAGCACGGCAAGGTGTTCAGCGATGCCCAGGGCGAGGTCTCGCGCGGCATCGACGTGATCGAATTTGCGTGCGGTATCCCGCAACTGCTGAAGGGCGACTATACGGAGCAGGTGTCGACCGGTATCGACAACTGGACCACGCGCCAGGCACTGGGCGTCGTTGCAGGCATCACGCCGTTCAATTTCCCGTGCATGGTGCCCTGCTGGATGTTTCCTGTCGCGATTGCAGCGGGCAACTCGTTCATCCTGAAGCCGAGCGAACGTGATCCGTCGGCGGCGCTTTTCATGGCCGGATTGCTGCAGGAAGCGGGTCTGCCGGATGGCGTGTTCAGCGTTGTCCAGGGCGACAAGGAAGTGGTCGACGCCTTGCTGGAGCACCGCGACGTCAAGGCAATCAGCTTTGTCGGCTCGACACCGATCGCGAACTACATCTACGCAACCGGCGCGAAGAACGGCAAGCGCGTTCAGGCATTGGGCGGAGCCAAGAATCACATGGTCGTGATGCCGGATGCGGATATCGATCAGGCCGTCGACGCCCTGATCGGCGCCGGATATGGTTCCGCAGGCGAGCGTTGTATGGCGATCTCCGTTGCGGTGCTCGTCGGAGACGTCGCGGACAAGCTGATGCCCCGGCTGGCGGAACGCGCCCGTGCGCTGAAGATCGGTAACGGCATGGAGCCGGCTTCCGAAATGGGGCCGGTTGTTACCCGCGAAGCGCTGGAGCGCATCGAAGGCTATATCGCCGTTGGCGCCGCGGAAGGTGCCACGCTGGTGGTCGACGGGCGCGGACTGAAAGTGAAAGGGCACGAAAACGGCTATTTCACCGGCGGCACCCTGTTCGACAATGTGACGCGCGACATGCGCATCTATAAGGAAGAGATCTTCGGCCCCGTGCTTGCGTGCGTGCGCGCCAAGGACTTCAGCGAGGCGGTGGACTTGATCAACGCGCACGAATTCGGGAACGGTGTCGCGTGTTACACCCGGGACGGCAACACCGCGCGCGAGTTCGGCCGTCGTATCGAAGTGGGGATGGTCGGCATCAATGTCCCGATTCCTGTGCCGATGGCGTGGCATGGTTTCGGTGGCTGGAAGCGCAGTCTTTTCGGCGACATGCACGCGTACGGGGAAGAAGGCGTTCGCTTCTACACGCGCCAGAAGTCGGTCATGCAACGTTGGCCCGAGAGCACCGAAAAGGGCGCTGAATTCGCGATGCCGACCGCAAAGTAACACTGATCTAGCCCCGCGATCGGATCAACCGGCCGTTTGAGACAGCGAACAAAGTCTTGTGACCGGTTCCGTTGCGGAGCGGTGGCCCGCGACGGCAGTCGCGATACCTGGTGCCTTAATTGAAGGAGACGCGAACTGTTCGGGCAGGTACCTGGGATCTCCTGAAGGTCCGAGATCACGACATGACGCGCCGCGATCTGCAGATGAAGATGCGCGAGATGGGGAGGCCGTGGGAGATCGGCAAGGCCTTCGACCGCTCCGCGCCGATCGGCCCGATCCATCGCGTCAGCGATGTGGGTCATTTCGACCAGGGAAGCGTGTAGCTCACCGTAAATGGCGAGACGAAGCAGAAGAGCGACCTGACGCATTTGATCCGGTCGGTCGCGGAAACGGTCACGGACCTGTCGAAGTTCTTCCGTCTCGAGCCGGGCGACGTGATCTATACCGGCACCCCTGAGGGAGTCGGCGCGGTGAAGTCGGGCGATTTGATGACCGTCGGCGTTGAGCGCCGCGGTGAGCTGACCGTGCGGGTGGTCTGAGCGACGGGACACACGGAGGAATGGTCATGCAACTTCACAATTTCTTCAATAGCTCAACGTCATATCGTGTGCGGATTGCGCTTGCGCTGAAGGGAGTCGCGTACGAGTATGTGCCGGTCAATATTCGCACCGGCGAACATCGTGCCGACGTGTTCATGAATCGCGTCAACCTGTCGGCCGCGGTTCCGGCGCTCGTTGACGGTGACTTCCAGCTCGGCCAGTCGTTTGCGATCATCGACTATCTCGATGCGCGTTATCCGTCGCCACGTCTTTTGCCGCTGGACGCGGTGCAGCGAGCCCGCGTTCTGGAACTTTCGTGCCTGATCTCTTGCGCAACGCTGACTTAAGATAAAACAGGTCGAAGGGCGTCCTCGGAAACGGAATTTCACGAAACCTGATCAGGTGGCTAGTGCATAACGAAGATAGTCGGCGCTGATCCGCCTCGAGTGAGTGACCAGCGCGCGGATGTAGGGCAATCGCGCCGCCTCGTAGCGGGCCAGAGTGGCAGAAACGGTTTCATTTGCGCGCCGGTCTGCCAGCATTTGCGCCAACACCGCCGCATCCTCCACCCCGGTCGCGAAGCCTCGTCCCGTCATCGGGGAAACGACATGGGCAGCGTCACCCACGATCGCCAACGCGCCACGCGCTAAGCGCTCCGGTTTGTATTCTGCGATTGGGGCGCCACTCAGTGCGTCTGCCGAGCGCACCCCGACGGCCACCGCCTCCGCCCATGTATCCGGCCAAAGCTGTGGAATGAGCGCAAGCAATTCTGCACGGACATCTGCGCCAATCTTGCCGCGTCCGAGTGTTCCCACTACGTGACCGTCCGCCGTCAGACGGTTAGTGTGACGAAGTAACCCCTCCCGGTGCACATCGAACCAGGCGAATGTGACCTGGCGCCGTCCGATTTCCACCGACCCATCGCGACCGGGAAGCACCGCGGCGACCAGGCGATATCCGTCAACAAACTCTATCCATAACCCACCGTTTGACGGCCAGGGGACAGGACGCTCCAGCGTTTGTTCGTCAATCAGCCCGCGCCACACGAGATAGCCCGCATAGCTGGCAAACGGAGCGTCTGGCGCAATCGTCCGGCGAACAATGCTTTGATATCCGTCTGCGCCGATCACCGCATCGGCAAACCTCTCCGTTCCGTCCGAAAAGGAGAGTTGTGCCCGATCGCCAAGGTCCTTGACCGATGTGACGGTCTTGCCTTCATCGAGGATGATGCCGGGTGTCCCGGCAGCCCGCTCATGCAACCAGGCGTACAGCGCTGGCCAGGTTGTCAAATCACGATAAGCGGGTACTACGGGCAGTATCGGATGCGCGCGCGGATCGTGACCGACAGTCGCTGCAAGTGCCGCGAGATCGATGCTCAGGCTGTCGCCACCTTGCACACGCCGGGCAGAGCGCTCAACAACACGAACGGGCACGTCTCTTGTTACACAAGCCAGCGCTAGCGTGAGCCCGGCCAGAGAACCGCCGACGATAACGATCTGTGGGTGTGTGGTACTCATCGAGTGCGAGCGTTCATGGAGTTTCGTTACCCGTGAAGTTCATGACCCGGAACGCGCGAGCCGGATGGGGGACCAGCCAGCGGGAGTTTTCCAGCCTCAGAGTCGCGCGCGCCCGATCCCTACACGGTCGGCCAACATGAATTGATCTGTTGACCGAAGCGCCATGCGCTTCAGTCAACAGGATGTGGTTTCGGGTTTAAGCGATGCCGGCGCCGAGGGCCGGGAAGACATCGGTGAACAGCAAGGTGATCAGCTGTTGTCCGGCCGGGGTGGACCAGTCCTGCGCGATTTCCGCCATGAGCGTGTTGGTGGCGGTGAGCACCACGCCCGCATCGTGCATCCGTTGACGCGAAAACTCTTCGGAAAGATCGCTGGGCGATCCCGACGCATCCATCACTGCCTGGACGGCAAAGCCTTCGAGGGCAGCGTCAATGGCCGGGAAGATGAGGCAAACGTCGGTGGTCACGCCCGCCATGATCAGGTTCTTGCGCCCCGTGGCGAGCACCGCATTGCGGAAGTCGGGATAGGCCCAGGCGTTGACGACGCCGGGGCGCTTGATTCGCGCCGCGTGCGCTTCGGGCAGGATCTCGGCAATTTCCGGAAGAATCGGGCCTTGGGCGCGATCTTCCTGACTGGACGTGATCACGACCGGCAGATTCAGGATCTTCGCCATCTTGGCCAGCGCAATCGACTGACTTGCGGCAAGTTTCTGGTCAATATTCTTGATCAGCTGCATCGTGCCAACCTGATGGTCAATCAGCAGCAAGGCGGTGTTGTCGGCAGTGAATCGTTCAACCTTCATGATGCGGCTCCTAAGTAGTGATGGGGCGCACGCCCCGGGGTGTGTGGCGGCCTGTTACAGCGTTCCCATTTCGCCACGGTGGTAAGCGGCGGTTGCCGCGATCAGGCTTTCCTGGCTCGCAAAAGTCATCGGTCCGTTTGAAAACACGGGTTGGCGCAACGGTTCGCCGATGAACACGGCGACCTTGGCACCGCCGGCTTTGGCAGCGAGCTTGTGCATCACCGCATCGGTCGCGGTCGGCAGGATCGGGACACGCAGGTCGTCGAGACCAAAGCCTTCGCCATCGAGCTCAGCGCTGCCGAAGATCGGCATGAAGAAGGCGCGCTTGCCTGCGGCCACCGACAGCACCAGCTCAGCGCCGGCTTCCAGTGTGATGTCCAGCAAGGTGACCTCGGTCGGCGGTGTCAGCGGGGAGCGCACGCCGTCAAAGCTGCCCAGGGGGACGCGGACCCGGACACCGGGGCGCTGCACCACCGGCACGTCCTGCGGGGCCAGGCTCAGCGCGAACGGCGCCGCATTCTGCTTTTCCCGGGGGAGATTGACGAAGATTTGCAGCAGGTGGGTGGTACTTCCCGGCACCGCGGGATTCTCTTCATGGACCACACCCCTTCCTCCAGCGGTCCAATGCAGGCCGCCCGGCTCGATCAGCGTGCTGTTGCCCTGCGAATCGCGGTTGGCAATGCCCGTCTCCGAGTCGAGGAACAGGTAGGTCACCGCGGAGAAGCCGGCGTGCGGATGCGGCGGGAACGTGGGCGCGCTCATCCAGGCATGGTCGACTCCCATAAAAGGATCGAGCTGCGAGGGATCGGAACCATGCAGGCTGTATGCGCGGAATTGGCTTCCGCGGTTGGCGCGCTGCATGCGGACGGTGGTTGTTGACATGGCTTACTCCTTAAACGTTACCGGACGCACTGAGCGCGGGGTAATCGATATAGCCCTGTGCGCCGGGCGAGTAGAACGTGTTCTTGTCGGGGGCGTTGAGCGGCGCACCCACGCGAAACCGCTCAGGCAGGTCCGGATTGGCGAGGAATGCGCCGCCGAACACCGTGGCGTCGGCGCGACCCTCGGCCAGCACGTTTTCAGCAGCGGCCTGGTCGAGTCCTCCTCCGACCAGATAGGCACCATCGAAACGCGGGCGCAACATGGCGTGGTAATCGACGCTCGTACCGAACAGGGCGACGTGCAGGTACGCGAGATTGAGGCCGCGCAGGTGCTCGACGAGATAGGTGTAGGTTTCCTGCGGTGCAGCGTCGGAAATGTCGTTGAAGTTCATTTCCGGCGAGATCTTGATGCCGACGCGCTCACCACCGGCCTCTGCCACCATCGCCTCCAGCACTTCGAGAACGAAGCGGGCACGGTTCGCAACGGAACCGCCGTATTCATCCTCACGCTGGTTGCTGCCGGACGAGAGGAACTGTTCAGGCAGATAGCCCGAAGCAGCATGCAACTCGACGCCATCGAAGCCTGCTTCGAGAGCGCGACGCGTCGCCATACGGTACTCGTCGACGACACCGGCGATCTCATCCAGACGCAGCGCTCGCGGCGTCACGAATTCTTCCATGCCGTTGCCGGTCCAGGTCTGTCCCGCCGGCTTGATGGCCGACGGTGCCACCGGCAGCGCGCCATCCGGCTGCAGCGACGGGTGCGAGATGCGCCCGCTGTGCATCAGCTGCATGAAGATACGTCCGCCGCGGGCATGCACGGCTTCGGTGATCTGCTTCCATGCTGCCACCTGGGCATCGCTGTGGATGCCGGGCGTACGCACGTAGCCCTTACCGGCCGCAGACGGAAACACGCCCTCGGTAATGATCAGACCGGCGCTGCTGCGCTGGGCGTAGTAGGTGACGACGACATCGTCGGGAACGCCTGCGTCGTCAGCGCGCGAGCGGGTCATCGGAGCCATGACCATACGGTTTGGAAGGGACAGGCTGCCAATGCGGACAGGGGTGAAAAGCTGACTCATGTTGTGCTCCTCGGCGGTGATGTGCTTATCAGATGGGGTCATCATCCGGTAAACCGTATTCGGGATAAAGATGGCAAAATGGAAATCATTGGGCCATTTATGGAGCAGTGAGATGGAGTTTCTGAACGACATGGCGTTGTTCGTCGAGGTGGTCAAGGCGAAAAGCTTCCGCCGCGCGGCCGAGGCGATTGGGGTGCCGAACTCGACGCTGTCGCGCCGGATCAGTGCGCTGGAAAAGGCAATCGGATTGCGCCTCCTTCATCGCACTACGCGCAAGATCGAGCTGACCGAAGCCGGTCAGCTCTATTTCGAGCGATCGAGGCGCATCGTGGAAGAGGCGCGCCTTGCGCACGAGCAACTCGGCGAGATGCTGGCCCAGCCGGTTGGCGTTTTACATGCGTCGTTGCCGGTGGACTTTGCGAATATCTTTCTCGCACCTTTGCTTGCGGAATTCGCTCGACGCTATCCCGGCATCAGCTTCGAGTTTGACCTGACACCGCGCCGCGTCGATCTGGTCACCGAGCACGTCGATGTCGCGATCCGCATGGGCGAGCCGCCGGACTCGAGTCTGATCGCACGACAACTTGCCCGTTTGCCGCGGTATCTCTATGCATCGCCGCGTTATATCGAACTCTATGGCGAGCCCGGCGAGCCGGCTGACCTCTTGCGACACGAGTGCATGCGTCTCAGCCCGGCGGAAGTCAATGGATGGACCCTTCACAAGGAAAAGGAAACGGTTGAGATCGATGTAGGCGGCCGGTTCCTGCTGAACAGCGTCGGCATGATCCGGCGACTGGCGACGCTCGATCTCGGCATCGCTGTGCTGGCGGAAGAAATCGTGGCCGATGACGTTGCCGCGGGGCTGTTGCGTCGGGTGTTGCCAGACTGGCAGGCCCCGCCCGTTCCTGTCTACGCCATCACCGAGACGCGGTTGTTGCCAGCGAAGACACAGCGCTTCATTGAATTTTTGCGAGAGCATCTCGGGGAGTAGTACCCATCTGGCTGGGCGCGCCTCGAGCAATCCCCAACTGCTCGAGTGTCGTCGCCAAAGACTGACCGCACGCGCGGCCAATATTTTTCGCAGACATTGAGTCGAAGGTGCGCGAAAAAATCTCGGGCCCGACTCGGGTCAGACCATTGATATCTTTTAACACGCCGAGGATGTCGCGGACTGGCAGATCGCCATCCCCAGGAAGCCTTCTATCCTCGAGACAATCCTGGAAGAGTGAACGGTGCGCAGGTACGCGCTCGACACCATCGCACAATTGCACGTAGGAGATTTTGTCTCCAGGAATCGTTCGAAGGGTCTCGAGCGACGACCCGCTTCTGCAGAAGTGCCACACATCGAATGCAATCCCGCTATTAGGCTTATCTGCGTCCCGCACGATTCTCCAGGCGACGTCGAGGTCTGGGATACTCCAATCGAGGGGAATGAACTCGAGGTCGCAGCGAATACCATCGTCGGCTGCCCGATCGCATAGCTTTGCGAAGTCTTCGGTGAGCTGCTCAACCGAGGTTACTTCGGGAGGAGCTATCGATATGGCAGTAATCGACTCGAGCCGCAAAGCGCGCGCTATGCTGAGAAAATCCTCGACTGCGAATGCAAAGTACCCGATAGAAAAGACAGCGGGGTCAATGTTTTGTGGGCGCCATCTTTCCGACCATCGAGCCAGCGGGTCCAACTGAGTCAGTCTAATTCCAGAATCGGACGCCATAGCTAGTAGGTCGGCACTTGACATGCCTGCTGCCAACGCCTGGGTGTATTGGAGAGGAGTCACCGTGAGCGTGTCAAACCCGGCTTCAACGGTCGCTTCTATTTGCTGGGCAAATGAGAGTCGCCGCACGTTGGCGGTCCACATGGTCGTTTCCGGATAGGGGTTCATACTGTCTCCTGGTTAGTTGTGCCGGGGCTTAAGAGTCTATGAACGGCTTGTTTCGGGTTATACGAGCCGAACCGTGGATTCGTTGAGCTCATAGCCAGAACCTTCGAGCGAATTCACTCCGAAGTATCCGAAAATAGTTCTCACAGGCGAAGCGCCTGTGTGCTTTCTCCAACGACAGGAGCCAACTGATTGACGACCTCTTTGTTGACCAGCCACCGAGCAGCCAAATGATAGAAGGCGAGCTCTGCACTGTGAAACGGACGGTTGGTGGCATCTGCAAACGCAACAACTTGAATTCTTCCGTCTTGGTCACCGGCTTCGCCGCTGGCAATCTCTGTTGCGGTGATAGTGAACAGAATCGTCGGCTCGACCGCTGTGACTAGAGCGCACATCAATTCTGGCGACCAAAACGCAGACGGGCAAAAGAACTCAGCGAGTGCGCTGAAGATATCTTCGATTAATTTCCTGGCGAGTTATACCCGCAATTTTGGAAAACAATGTTCCATTGATGGCGCAATGAGACGGGGTCTACCGGGGAGCTGAGGGGTAGACTTTGGAGTGGGCGCAGCCACGGCTTGCCGACGAGATAACACAGCGTCGAGGGGGGCGGCATACGCCATCCAGTGCTCGCAGTGGACCGCGTCGCTGGGGTGCGGCGTCAACTTCGCATACGAAAACATTGTTAGGAAAACAGGCAAATGACTGAGATTCTGAACACGCGTCCTGTCGCGGTGGTAGCGGGCGCCGGACCCGGTAATGGTCTGGCGCTCGCACAACGCTTCGCTGCCGCTGGCTACGCCGTGGCTCTCTTGGGCCGCGACGCTGGCAAGGTCGAAGCGCTCGCGACGCAGGTTCCATCTTCTCGTGCGTACGCTTGCGATGTAGGCGATGCGGCATCAGTGGCAGCCGCGTTTTCGAGCATTCGCTCCGATCTCGGAGAGGTTGACGCGCTTCTGTTTAACGCGGGTTCAGGCGTGTTTGCCGATATCGAGGCTATTACGGCAGAGCAGTTCGAAGCTGCCTGGCGGGTGAACGCTTTGGGCGCATTCCTCTGTTCGAAAGAGGTCATTCCTTCGATGGTCCAGCGCGGACGGGGCAGTATCGTTTTCATCGGTGCGACGGCGTCGCGACGAGGCGGCATCCAGACAGCGGCATTCGCCCCAGCCAAAGCCGCGCAGCGCAGCCTGGCCGAATCGATGGCACGGAAGCTCTGGCCAAAGGGTATCCATGTCGCTCTCGTCATCGTTGATGGTGTCGTTGACCTTCCGAATTCGCGCAAGCAGATGCCCGACAGACCCGTAGATGCTTTCGTTTCACCCGCAGCGCTGGCTGAGGCGGTGCATGGCCTCACCACTCAGGATCGTCGCGGTTGGAGCTTCGAGATTGAGGTGCGCCCCTTTTTGGAGCCGTGGTAGTCCGGAAGCTGCTTCCCGTCCCTCCAAGGTCCGCCGCCGTTGCGCGAATGGCAGCTTTGCCAACTGCCATTTTCAACGGCCCAGCGGTTCAAAGAGGGCAGTACCTGTAGCTCTTGCCTCCATCGCGACACATGCGAGAACATGAGTTCCGCCTTGCCCGCCGCCTCCGCAAACTCACGAGGCCTTTGCTACCGCTTCTTCGCGAATCCTGCGTAACGTCGTATTCACGGCATCCAGATAAGCCACTTCCATACCTTCGGCAAACTCGACTTCTTCTGCGCTGCCGCCTTTCACGCCATCAAGCACCAGATCGAACGTAAAACGCAGGTACAGCTTTCCGGTCGCATCCTCTTCAAGGATGTTCTTGATTTGTCCTTTCGCTTTCCCAGAGAGACGGATGAATTCGACGCGCTCTTCAGGGAAGAACAGAATCATTTCACGCATCGTCTCTCCATGCAGCACGATCTCGCGGATCAAGCGATCCGGATGCTGTTCAACGATTGAACAACGAGTGATCGCTGCGACAAAAGGGACGGCATTTTCCGCCTTGCGAACCAGTCCTTCCCATACCTGCTGACGGTTGAGATTTACGGGTCCCGAGCCATCGTTGGGATTGACTTCAAGTTTACGGCTGACACTAATCACGTTTGTCTCCTATTGGATAGTTTGTTTGGCGGTCCGCGTGCCCGATATGGTGCGGATCTGAATTCTAGGAGTTGCCGCGCGCGTTCGCCATTAGTCGTGTTTGTTCCTGCGCATCACTTTTCTGAATAGGTGGATCCGGCCTACACGAAAGCCTGTCAGCGTTCGTAGTGCGTTGTGCCAGGCTTCGCCCGAAGCTGGCCGAATGCTCTATGTCAGTGGATGTATGGCGCCGCTGATGTAGACGTCGGAACAATCGCCGCGGCTGGAAGCTGCGCAGCGCAGCCGGATCTGTTTCCGGCTACGGCAACAATGTCACGGATCCGGGCGATCCATATACGAGGAGACGAAGCGAGCCCATTTATCCAGATAATTCTGTATGAATTATGTAATAAATCAGAAATATAAATCCTGTGAATAAATTTCATTTATAGAAAGGCATAACGCTGGCTGCATCGACAGGCGAAGGTGGTCGACACACAATGAACTTCGAGATGGTCGATGCCAATGCCAGCGGACGAGCGCTGACGAGAGGGGGGGTGAGCCCCCGATTCGGGTCACTTGCGCAAGCAACGTCCGCGGGCGCAGAGGCGATGGAGGCAGGAAATGAAGAAGTCACCGAGAACAGGAGAACATTCCACCCTTGCAGAATGGCTGATGATCGGTGGCGTGTTTCTGTCCTATCCATTAGGGGCGTCTCCGCCCCACGATTTCCAGAATCACCTAAATCACTTCCTCAAGAATCTGGCGATTCTCGGCGGCCTTCTTTATCTTGCCACCTTCGGGCCGGCCCCGCTCAGTTCCAGCGAGCCGTCGACGTGCTCCAGGTTTGCTGTTTCAGATTAACCGAGTTCACCCAATTCTTAATAACACGGAGACAAAGATGCGTAATCTTGAACAGATGTTTACGGCGGTCGACAAGAAGGACGTTGAGGGATTCGTCGCCCACCTTTCTGAAAACGTAATCTTTCAGTTCGGCAATGCCCCTGAATTGAGCGGTCGCAAGGCGGTCGCTGGTGGCGTGACGGACTTCTTTAACGTTATAGCGGGGCTGCGGCACGTCCCGACAGGTGGTTGGGACGTCGGCGACTTTTCTATTCGGCGCTTCATGACCTATTACCTACGACTCGATGGAATCGAAGTATCCGTCCCCTGTGCAGTGGTCTTACACCACGATACGACTGACCTGGTCGACGATTACCGTATTTACATTGATCTGGCGCCCGTTTTTGCTAACGCGGTAGCGGCTCCCGCCACGGCTGCGGCATAACGGCGAGGAGCTGACCATGGATCATTTGCTGGACGGAAAGGTTGTTATCGTGACGGGCGCCGCGCGAGGAATTGGACGAGCGGCGGCCTTGGCAGTCGCGAAGGCGGGAGCATCGGTGGCGCTGACCGATCGAGATGAAGGTGCGGTGCTCGAAGTTGCGGCCGAAGTCGTGAATTTTGGGGGGCGAGCGATCGGCATCCCGGGCGATGTGGCGCGCGAGGAGGACGTTGCACGAGTCGTAGGAACCACCGTCGAGCGGTATGGACGCCTTGACGGCGCGTTTAACAATGCGGGTGTAGAGCAACGCAATACGCCATTGCATGAGCTTTCGGAAGAACAGTGGGATTTCGTAATCAATATCAACCTGAAGGGCGTGTTTTTCTGCATGAAACACCAGATCGCAGCCATGTTGCAGAGTGGGGGCGGATCGATCGTTAACGCTTCGTCGTCTTTGGGGCGTGTCGGTATTCCCAACGCATCCGAGTATTGCGCTTCAAAGGGGGGCGTGCTCGGTCTGACCAAAGGCGCCGCGCTCGATTACGGCGTCAACAATATCAGGGTGAACGCAGTCCTGCCCGGCGTGATTCGAACGCCAATGATTGAGTCACTTATCGCACAGCCGCAGTTCTCAGCATTGCTGCCGGCATTGGAAGCAAGGCATCCAATTGGGCGGCTCGGCATGCCATCTGAAGTGGCAGATGCGGTGGTCTGGCTGCTCTCCGACAGCTCCTCGTTTGTTCACGGTGCGGAAATCGCAGTAGATGGCGGTTATCTGGCCATCTAGAAAAGTGTCGTCGTGTCGCATGCCGGCTTGATGCAATGCATCGAACGATGCTTTGCGTCAAGCTTCGCCAGCGCCTGGCTTCCCTGGGGCCAGGGTGTAAGTAGAAATATAAAACCCACAACGCCCAGGCGAACAAGCGAGCGGGAGACCGTCGAATCCCCTCTGCTCCGCTCGAGACGCGGTGATGCGTCACGGCGCACCTATTGAAACGGAATGAGTCGGTCGCTTGAACCGTGAGCAGCGCTCGGTTCTACGCGCTTAATCGACGTGGCTGACCGTGGCGTGCAGGACCGGGCTCAGCCTGCCTCCATGAAAAATCGGCGTGCACGCCGATTATCGAATATTCGATAGCGTTAACTCCAAGTGCCAGCCGGCATCATTACAAGTATAAATACTGGTTATGCAGGAATTGGCTGTGCGCGTTGTCGTTTCCTCGTTCGAGGGCCACGGCGCGCACTCCAGGAAGCTGCGAAGCCGGTCGAGGAGACAGCATGAAAGACTTGAACCTGCTCTATGTTTTCGAAGCACTGTGGCGGGATAGATCAGTTACCGTGGCCGCCGAGAATTTGGGTCTGACTCAAGCCGCGGTGAGCAGTGCGTTGAAGAGGTTGCGCAACGCATATGGCGACAAGTTATTCATGCTGGTCGGGCGACGAATGGAGCCGACTCCACTCGCCGCCAGCATTGCGACGGCACTCATTGAGTCGTTGCATCTTGTACGAGGCACGACCGGCACGCCGCCGCCGTTTTCTCCCGCGCTAGCACGACGGACCTTTACGATCCGCACGCGTGATATCGGCGAGGTTGCTTTCTTGCCGACGCTTCATCGCGAATTGCAGAGATTGGCGCCGCATACCTCTTTGCATACTGTATTCGAGCCTATTGAAGAAACGGTGGCGGGGCTTTCCAGCGGCCGGATCGATGTCGCTCTTGGGTACCTTCCTGCACTTGAGCAGGATATTCATCGCAAAGTACTGTTCACCCAACGCTACGTATGCGTGATGCGAAAGGGCCACCCGCTGGACGGTCGAAGCATCGACAAAAAGACCTTCCTCGAACACGACCACCTGCTGGTCGAAAATAGTGGAAGCGGCCATCGGATACTCGAGCGTGCGCTGATTGACGCCGGCGCGCGCGAGAAGATCAAAATCAGGGTGCCGCAATATCTTGCCGCTCCGCACTGTCTGCTGGGCTCAGACCTGATCTGGACGGTACCGGAAATGCTGGCGATGACACTCAGTCGATACTACCCGCTAACGTTCAAGCCTGAGCCGCTGCACATTGAACCGTTCGAAATCGCTCTATATTGGCATGATCGATATCACAAAGAGCCCAGCAACATGTGGTTCCGCTGCCTCATCAATGAACTCTTTTTAAACGCAACGAGCGAAGCGATCCTCGACGGACTGTTAGTCCACCATGAAGGGGCGAAATTGGAAGGGGAGCATTCCGCCTGTTCATTACCTGTGTAGTGCACGCATTGGGCTACTACATAAGCACTAGCGAGCACTATGAGGAATCCCCTCGGTGAGAGATAGCCGCCCCTGCGCGGGGCGGCGCCTGCTCACGCTGTTTCGAAAGAAACATCATGCTTTACTTGATCGGCGAGAAGGCTGCGGGTGTCAAAATCTCGTTGCGCTGACTAACAAGTAGTGGCCCGATTTTCGCCAGCAATGCTCTCCATTCTGGCATGGAGGCGAGGCGAGCACGCCTCTGCTGGCGATCCTCGAAGGATTCAAATTTCCAGAGCTGAATGATCCGATTGAGCTCGCCTACCTCCGAAATAAAATACCCGACAAGTTCGCCGAATGCTGCAGTTTGAATTTCCAGGCCTTCTGCCTCGTAGGTCTTGAGGAATTCGTGCAAAGAGCCGGGTTTGAGTTGATAAGTTCGTTGTTCGATGATCATCGTGAAGTTTGCTTAAGAATTGTTGAACGTCAGGCACCGTGTTGGCAGAGGCTGCGCGCCGGTCTTACCACGCGGTTGTACCGCCATCGATCTTGATATCGGTCCCTGTAATAAAAGAGCTTTCGTCAGACGCGAGGAATACGGCGGTCGCCGCTACTTCTTCGGGTTGACCCATTCGTCCGAGCATGATTTTTCCGAGCATCGCTTCGGACCATGCAGGATCAGCAAGCAAAGGGCGTGTTTGATTTGTCTCGATCAGTCCGGGCGAAATAGTGTTTGCCCTGAGTCCGTGACTACGTCCCTCAAGCGCAAGTTGGCGCGTCATCGATACGATCGCACCTTTGGCCGCCGAATGCGCAATACCCGGCAGGACCCGGTATGTCGACCAGGCAGAAACCGATGCCGTGTTGATGATTGAGCCAGCCTGCCTGATTAGCTCCGGCCATGCTGCTCTGGTCATCTGAAAGACGAGATGCAGTTCGTTGTCGATGGTCCTGTACCAGTCATCGTCACTGATCTCGTCAACCCAACCGAAATAGGCCATCGCCGCGTTGTTGAATAGGACGTCGACTCTTCCGAACGTTTCAATCGCGAGTTGGACCAGATCGTGACAATGTTCCTTGCGCGTGAGGTTGCAGGGGTGCATCGATACCATCTCCCCCCCAACGTCGTGAACAGCGCTCACGGTTTGCCGAGCGGCCTCGGCAACCGTGTCGCAGCCCACAATCTTTGCGCCTTCACGCGCAAATGCCAGCGCCGAAGCACGCCCCATGCTTCCACCCGTTCCGGTGATGATGCAAACCTTTCCATCGAGACGGCCACCACGACTCATGTCAATCCTCCATTGTTTTCGTTTTGCGGAAGCGTCGGAATCAATCTGTGTCGATGCCGAGCCGCAAGCGCACTAGTTCGGACCAATTGTTTGACGAAGGAGAGAAAGACTCCATGCGTGTGGGTTGATACACAGGTATTCCTGACATTTATATGCGCGTCGCGCACCCCTGCGCGCGCGGCCTGACGTGACCCAGCGCTGTCACCACCTCGTTGCATCAACGATATTTAACGCACTCAATAAAGCTGAGAGATAGATTGGGACTGCAACCACGCCATAGAATCGGATGCATACCTGATCCACAAATTCGGTACGGAAACCGAAAGAAATTAGGGGCGACATACGGGTTTCGACTTCGCGGAATTACGTGCGGTAAGTGCGAAACCGAGGTGGTACGTCGAACAATAAAAACCGGCGATCGATCATCAACTCGATCGAGAGACAAACAAAATAGAGGCTCTTTTGAAAACGGAGTGGGTAACGGGGCTCATCGGGCATGCTCATTAAAGCGTGAGAAGTCGAGTTTTCCAG
>NZ_JBYSWU010000110.1:0-5596 GCF_058781505.1 Paraburkholderia sp. FW306-2-2C-D06C
TTTGGAATACCCGTTAACACTTCCGCAAAGCTCTTACGCTTGGGCTTTCGCAGCGCCTTTGCCAATATTTCGCGATGTTCGGCTTCGGCGCTGCGGCCATGCGCAGCGGCCAGTTCGCGCAGACTCTGCACCAAGGCGTCGTCCACGTTGCGCACCAAAAGATTTGCCATTGCAATGCCTCCTGTGATGTTGATATCAATGATATCATTCAGGCGACGGATTGCAAGCATTGCTATCATCGAAAACGACGTCCAGCTTTAACTGATATCGGCACGTCAAAGCGTTTTCTTCAGTCCCACTCCAACTGATCGAACGCCGATAGCGCATCGCGCTGCTCGCGCGGCGTGACGTCCAGATAGGGTGAGACGTGATCGAGATGGGAGTGTCCTAACAATAGCAGAACGGTATCTAGCGAGGGTTCTGTCGCGATAACGAAGTGCTGTCGAAAGAATGCACGTTTGTTACGTTAAATAAGCAAGGAGTAAAATTGCTCGGCGCTGGAAGGATGAGTTTCGTGCGCCGTCTTCATTTGCCCTTTCCTGATCATATGCATCACTTCGATGCCGGACAGTATGATGCGGGCGCACCGAAAATCCTTGAAACCCATCATCGGCCTGGTGATGCGTTTGATCGCCCGGTGATCTTGCTCTCTGATGTTATTCAGATACTTGACCTGGCGGACCTTGATCGGCGTTTCCCTTTCAGCATTGATACTCTGGATGGCGGCCAGATTGGCTCCGCTTTTGTCCATGGCGACCGTCTCGGGCACGCCGTTCTGGCCGATGGCTTTCTCGAAGTAGCGACGCGCCGCGGCCTTGTCACGGCGAGCCCTCAGCAGGAAATCGACGGCGTTGCCCGCCTTGTCAACAGCGCGGTACAGGTATTTCCATTCGCCACTGACCTTGATATAGGTTTCGTCCATCCGCCAGCTCTTGCCGACCGGGCGCTTGTGCTTGCGGAACGCCTTTTCGAACAACGGCACGAGTTTGATCACCCAGCGATGCACGGTTGAATGGTCAACCTCGAAACCGCGTTCAGCCATCATCTCCTCGAGATTGCGCGTACTCAGCGAGTACGCCACATACCAGCGCACACACAGCAGAATCACATCCACCGGATAGTGCAGTCGCTTCAGAACCTTGGCGACACCTGCGGGTAACGTCTTTCGCGGCGTCTTCTTCGTCTTTTCCATCGCGAGCTTCATCAAATTCTTGTCGCCCTGATTTTACCTCCACGCCTTAATGCGACAGAGCCATTTCAACGTGGCGACGACTGCTGCGTCGAGAGCGACACAACCCGCCGACGGGCAAACCTCGCGCGCCGCGAGAAAGTAATGATTGACGCGCGCCCGCAGCACCCGCTGCCGGGACGCTGCGGGGCGTATTGACCTGATGGGGTTCCTGCTCGATCTTTCTCGCGATCGGGGGCGTTGCGCTGGCCTCTGAATCCGTCGACAAAAAAGCCAGGCGGTAAAGTCTTTGCCTGGGGAATTTGCTGATTGAGAGGACCAGCAGAAACCGTGAGCGGCCACCGCGCAGGTGTTATCAGTGCGCGTTTCCAGGAGAACCGCGTGTGCCCGTCCAACCAGGCATCAATACGATCATCCTCGGTGCCGCAACAGGTTAGCGAGGGCGGAAGCTCAACGCCGGGCGCTGCCCCAGTCCCACCAGTCGTGATGGTAATCCAGCCGTCTGAGCAGTTTTTGGCGCATTTGCTCCCGGTGATAGTGAGCGGCGACGAAAGCGGTTGCCGTCACCAGCACGAATGACCCTACAACGATTGCCACGGCATTGTCACGTTGCCTGGGCGGTCGCGTAAGATAGGGCGATGAAGAATGCAAAATCGCTTTATCACGGTCATCGCTTTCCGGCTGCAGTTATCAGCTGCGCCGTGCGCTGGTATTTTCGCTTCCAATTGAGCCTTCGCGACATCGAAGAATTGCTGTTCGAGCGCGGCGTGATCGTGAGTTATGAGACGATCCGGCGCTGGTGCGACAAGTTCGGCGCGGGCTTTGCGCATCGTGTCAAAGCTGCACGTCGCAAGCCCGGCTCCACGTGGCATCTGGACGAAGTGTTCGTGACGTTGCGCGGCGAGCCTCACCTGCTGTGGCGAGCAGTCGATCAACACGGCGCCGAGCTTGATATCCTGCTGCAGAAGCGTCGCGACAAGGCTGCAGCCAAGCGGTTTTTCAAGCGCGTGCTGGCCTCAGGTTCCGAAGTGCCGCGCAAGATCGTGACCGACCAACTCCGTAGCTATCCTGCGGCGAAGGCCGAGATCCCCGAACTGGCCGACGTCAAGCATGTCTTTGTCAAGGCCAGTGCCCGCCTAAACAATCGTGCCGAAAATAGCCATCAGCCTACGCGTGAACGCGAGCGCCGCATGCGTGGCTTCCGCGATCCCAACCGTACGCAGGCGTTCCTGTCGAGCTTCGGTCCGATCCGCCAGCACTTCGCGCTCAAGCGACATTTGCTGCGCGCCTCACTGTATCGAAAACAGCTCGCAGCACGCTTTGCCGCGTGGCATCGCTTCACTGATCTCACCCAAAATCCGCTCGCTTTCTGAGCAATGCGCGTTCTCTCCGCTATTGCGGCACTAACACCTCAACGTGACAGCGCCGTTATGAGACATAGCGAGTAATGATCCATCCAGCATGAAATGCCGTTCCAACGTGTGATGCTCCTGAAGGCGCCCATTTCGACCGCCTTTGTTGAACAGGGCAGAGCCCAACCTATACTGCGGTCAGCAATGACCGATCTGAAGACGGGGACGAGGACATGGAATCAACGATCAACAGTTTGCGGCAGTCTGAACAGGACGGCTAGGACGTGCTGCCATTAAAAAGGCATCTTGACCAAACGCAACAGAAGGTTTTATCGAGTCTCACCCGGCTTACTTGCTTACGGACCGGTGCGGCTGAAGCAAAGCCAGCACGGCGCCGAAGACAAGCGCGCCCGCCACGCAGTAGATGCCGGCGTTCGTGCTATGTGTCACGTCCTTCATCCAGCCGATGACCGACGCGCTGACGAACCCGGCCAGGTTGCCGATCGAATTGATCATGCCGATGGCTGCGGCAGCCGAGCCACCGGCGAGGATCGCGCTCGGATAGGTCCAGAACACGGGCATCGTCGCGAGCATGCCGGCTGTGCCGACGGTCAGCGCGACCATCGCGAGCGGAATATTGCCGGTCAGTTGCGTGCTGGCGAACAGGCCCGCGCCGGCGAGCACCGCGGGCACCGCGAAGTGCCAGCGCCGCTCGCCCGAGCGGTCTGCGCTGCGGGCCACGAGGAACATGCTCGCGGCAGCGCACGCATACGGAATCGCGGTCAGCAGGCCCACATCGAGCGCGGTGCGCACGCCGGTCGCCTTGATCAGCGTCGGAAGGTAGAAGCTGATTCCATAGAGACCCATCATGCAACAAAAGTAGATGACTGCCATCTTCCAGATACGGGCGTCGGTGAACACTCCGGCGAGCGAACCGTGAGTCTTGCCCGCGCTGTCCCGTTCGATGTTCACCTCCAGCACGCGCTTTTCTTCGTCCGTGAGCCAGTTCGCCGAGCGGATGCCGTTCGGCAGGCAGCACAGCGTTACGACGCCCAGCACCGCCGAGGGAATCGCCTCGAGCAGAAAGAGCCATTGCCAGTTCGACCAGCCGCCCACGCCCTGGAGCACGGTCATGATCCAGCCGGACAAGGGGCCGCCCACCACGCCGGCAATGGGGATGCCCATCATGAAGAGCGCGTTCATGCGCCCGCGCCGCTCGGCCGGAAACCAGTAGGTCAGGTAAAGGACGATGCCCGGAAAGAAGCCCGCCTCCGCCACGCCGAGCAGGAATCGCATGACGTAGAAGGCCGTCGGCGTCTTAACGAACAGCGACCCTGCCGAGATCACCGCCCAGGTAATCATGATCCGCGCGATCCAGACCCGCGCGCCCACGCGATGCATGATGATGTTGCTCGGAACCTCGAAGAGGAAATAGCCGATGAAGAAGATGCCCGCGCCAAGACCGTACACGGTCTCGCTGAAGGCCAGGTCATTGAGCATCTGAAGCTTGGCGAAGCCTACATTGACGCGGTCGAGGTACGCCGCGACGTAGCACACGAACAGGAACGGCAAGAGCCGCCAGGTGGCTTTCGAATAAGCGCGGGTTTCGACCGTGGCACGGTCGAGCGCGGCGTCGTTGGGTTTGGCAATGATATCCATGTCTCCAGTCTCTTTTTTCTGATGCGATAAGGGTTGCCGCAGCGCACGACGTGCGCCGTGCAGCGAAGTGGGAATGCTTCGGTTGAACTCCTGCAAATGAAGGCTTGGTGGCAGTGACGGACCGTCTGGCGTGCGCTGAACGTGTGCGCAGTTCAGTCGATCGCCTCGTCGACGATTTCGATCCAGTGGCGCACCGGCGTGCGTCCGCCCGCGCCCAGATGCGTCTGGCAGCCGATGTTGGCCGTGGCGATCACGTCTGGCTTGCCGCTTTCGAGCGCGTCGAGTTTGTTGTCGCGCAGCTTGCGGGCAAGCTCGGGCTGCGTGAACGAATAGGTCCCTGCCGACCCGCAGCACAGGTGTGCGTCGGGAACAGGCGCGAGGTCGAAGCCAAGGCGGCCGAGCACGCCCTCCACCGAGCCGCCGAGCTTTTGCGCATGTTGCAAGGTGCACGGACAGTGGAAGGCGACGCGCTTGTCGGCCTTGATCCGCAACTCGTCGAGCGGCGCGTCGGCGAGGACTTCGCCCAGATCGCGCGCCATTTCGCTGATGCGGCGAGCCTTGTCGGCGTAGGCCGGGTCGTCGCGCAGCAGGTGGCCGTACTCCTTGACAAACGCACCGCAACCGCTCGCCGTTTGGATAATGGCTTCCGCGCCCGCGCGCACCTTGGGCCACCATGCATCGATATTGCGGCGCGCTCGCACAAGCCCCGCTTCCTGGGCGTTCAGGTGATAGTCGGTCGCGCCGCAGCAGCCGGCCTCCGGCGCTGCTTCGATGCTGATACCGAGCCGATCCAGCACGCGCGCGGCGGCCGCGTTCGTATTCGGCGAGAGCGAGCGTTGCGCGCAGCCTTCAAGCATCAGCATGCGACGTGCATGGCGCACAACGGGCCGTTCAAGGGCAACCCGGGCGTGAGGAGGAATCTTCTCGCCGAGTGCCGCGGGAAGAACAGGCCGCATCATTTGCCCGACCTTCAGCAGCGCGCCGAACGTCCTCGCGCGCGGGATCACATGGCGCAGGCCCGCACGCAGCGCGCGGTCGGCGACGGGCCGCTCGACCCGCCGTTCCAGCATCTCGCGCCCGATGTCGAGCAGCGCGTGATACGTAACACCCGACGGACAGGTCGTTTCGCAGTTGCGGCAAGTCAGGCACCTGTCGAGATGCAATTGCGTCTTGTCGGTGACCGGCTCGCCTTCGAGCATCTGCTTGATCAGATAGATGCGTCCTCGCGGGCCGTCGAGCTCGTTGCCGAGGAGTTGATACGTCGGGCACGTCGCGTTGCAGAAGCCGCAGTGCACGCACGATCGGAGGATGTCTTCCGCCGGCGTTGTCAGGTTATCAGGTCGGTCACGTAAGATGGCGTGATGAAGAAATCGAAATCGCTCTATCACGGTCACCG
>NZ_JBYSWU010000111.1:0-5198 GCF_058781505.1 Paraburkholderia sp. FW306-2-2C-D06C
TTGTCATCTATCGTTTTTCCTCGTCGATTCAGGATTGTCCTCCTATCGACCTGTCCGAGGAAATTAGACCATCACACGTCTCATATTTGTCTCCTTAGAATTGATAGGTCGCGCGGATCAGGAATTGGTCGTTGTGGTTCAGACCGGCCAGGGCGTAGGTGCTCTGGCCCAACTGAGTAGGGCTCGTGCGCGAGTCGTGCGCGAAGAAGAGATCTGCTTCGGCGCGAACCCGCCAGCGATTTCCAAACGCGAATTCCACACTCGGGATGATGAAGGCGTCGCCCGTCGACACGTCGACTCCACCCGCGATACCCGGGTTGATACGATTGCTCATATAGTTCAGGGTGAGAAACGCGGTGAGAATCGTGTCGTGCTGCTTTGCCGGTGCGCTCCATCCCACTTGCGCAACAATGTCATCAGAAGAGTGGAAGTTCTGAATCCACGTATCGAACAGTTGCACGGAAAACAACGATGGCGCGTTCGTGCCGAGCAAGGATTCAAGACGCAATTGCTTGTCGATGCGAAGCGTCGATTCGATGACATTCTTGCTGACAACCGGACCTGTTCCCTGGGTCAGATTCGGAAGACCAGTTCCTGTGTTGTATAACTTGTGTAGTTGATACGCCACTTCGGCTGTCACCACGGCGTCTATCGCGGTAATCTCGCCATTCGCGCTCGCCGCAAACACGTCGATCTTCGGATAGAACCAATCACCCAATCCACCGGACGGCGTTTTTTTGTATGGATTGGCAGCCGAATTCAGCACAGGGTCGGGATTAAATGTGTTCAGGTAAGACAATGCGAAGCCCACAGGCCCGGCCTCCCCCGTCCATCGCAATCCTCCCGTGGGAACATTGACATTGCCCGCTGGGTGGTTGTAGTCGTAATGGGTCGCCGTCGCGAGGAAATCGGTACCCTTAAAGGGTTCCTGCATCCAGCGTCCACCGTACAGGTCATATGTGTTGCCGATGTCCCGTTTGCGATCAACCCCGGGACGAAGTACAAGCTGCAACGAGCCGTTCGCCTCCGGCACATCGATTTTTGCGTTCGCGGTAATGAGCGGCTTTCTCAGCTCGTCGCTCTCGGGCTCAACAAATGAGCGCCAACGGTAGTCATACCCCTGGATGAGATCGGTTGGGTGGAAGAAATCTGTTTCGCCCCACACAATCTGCTGCTTACCGAGACGCAGATGGACCCGTCTCCCAACGTCTGCGTCCACATAGAATTCGCGGATTTCGTCCTGATCGTATTGTGACAACAGACTACTTCCAGGTCCCCCCGGTGTATACCGTCGAGCGAGATCCTGCAAATCCTTCTCGTATCCTGTCAGAATCTCTCTGTCAGAGCGACCAACAACTGTCCATGTTAATGGCCCCGTCTTCAAGCTGGTGTCCAGTTCAACCGAGCCACGTAGCATCTGTAACTGACCGACACCACCTGAAACCTCTGGATGGTTTTGCAGGTTCATCGATGCCCAGGTCCTCACGAACCCTCCGTATGTGAACGCGTTATCACTTAAGCCAAGCAAGGACGTCAACCCTCCACTCGTCCCGTCCTGTTCAGCAGCGTGGGCGCCGAACACGCATCCGATTCCCAGCAGAAGCAGAGGCAATTTTCGAAGCTTTAATTTTCCACATGTACTACTATTTATATCAAACATATTTATCTCCTCCAAACCGCACTGTTATATGATTTTTATTACGACACCGTCGTTGCGCCAAACCCGCTGCTTTTACCGGATGACACGGCTTTCTTTTTCCCGACCAGAACAAAGTCCGGTTTAAAGACGTACACCATAGTCGGCATCAGAAACAACGCGCTGAGCGCTGAGACAAGCAGCCAGATCGCCATCAGAATCCCCATATCGGCCTGAAATCGCAGCGATGAGGTACACCACAACACTACACTGGCAGTGAGGGTCAGCGCAGTGATCAGCACCCCCTTCCCCGCCGTCCTTAGCGAGCGAACGATAGCCTTCGATATGTCATCGTGGTGATGTAGTTCTTCCCGAATTCCATCCACGATATAAAACGCATAGTCGACACCCAGACCGATACCAAGCGCTGCGACCGGCAGGGTGCTGAGATTCATGCCAATGCCTTTCCACGCCATGTAACTGAAAGTGATCGTATTCGACAAAACGACCGGCACCATAAAGAAGATTCCAGCGACGGTCGATCTATATGCAACTGCGCAGCAGACGACCAGTACAAGCAGAGCGAGCGCAATACTCTCAATTTGTCCCGAGAGGATGACCTCATTGACAGCCGCCAGCACTGCTACCAGCCCTCCGCCAAGAAGGTACTTTCCCTCGGCCTGGGGGTGCGATGCGATAAAGTCCTTCAGACGGCCCATCGCCGTGCGGACGCTCTCACCCTTGTGATCGCGGAAATAGAAAGTCACCGCGGCGTTCTTCGAACGAGGATCAACGAAGCGCGACATATCGCCGGGTTCCGAATTCGACTCAAACAGATACATCAACTCGCCGTTTTCACCGGCATCGTCCCCCACCTCCTGGTAGCGAGGATTCCCTTCACGCAGCACGCGGCGCACCGTTGGCAATACGTCGGCTATAGACAGACTTCCGCCTATCTCCGGCTGCGCACCCATGTATCGCTGCATATCCTCCATGCTGCGTAGCACTGCAGGATTCTTGACCGCGTTTTCCTTGCTCCCCGAGAAGACGACGTAAAGCCGGTCTGCACCCTGAAACTGCTGATTGACCGCGGCTGAATCCAGGTTGTAGGTCGCACTCGGCCAGAGAATCGGCGACCCTGGCTCCGAATCGCCGACTTTCAGGTTGAATGCGTACGATCCCGAAATGACGAACAACGTTAAAGCACCTGCCAGCACGACGTAACGCAGCCTTGACGTCACGATTCCGACACTGAGGTTCAAAATCGAATCCAGCACCGGGGCGAGATTGATCGGATGCGCATGTCCGCGGGGTTTCTTGATATATGACAGCAGTACCGGCGTCATGACACAGGCACTCAAAGCGATTGTCATCACCCAGACGGTGCCGATGATCGATACCTTGTGCATCAATGGAATGGGAGTAAGCGCCACGACGACCATGCAACCCGCATCCGCCACTACGCCAAGAATTCCAGGCTTGAAGAGTTGGAGCATTGCCGCCTTCGCAGCCGCAGTAGTGCTATCCGCGCCGCTATCCAGTTCGTCGTCGAAGCGTGAAACCAGTTGCACCGAATGGGAAATCGCACGAGCGGTAATGAGAAATGCAATCACAATGACCAGCGGATCGAGATTGAATCCCAGCATGCTCGCGGTACCCAAGGCCCAAATGGCACTCGTCAGTCCCGCCAGCAATGGAAGCAATGTTCCTCGCCAGCTTCGTGCGATCAGAAAGAGCAGTGCTATAAGGCAGGCAACCGTGAACAGGAAGATGTGAACGGTTTCAGGTACATAGTGATTCACCCACCCGTATAGAATCGGTTCGCCCACGACGCGAACGTTCACGCCGCCGCCCTGCGCCTCGTTGGCAATCCTCATGATTTCAGGGAATATCTTTTTATAGTCAACCCCGTTCTCATAGAAATCGACATTCACCAACGCGGCTTTGAGGTCACGCGATACATAGGCTCCGTAGACGAGGGGGTTATCCAGAACCGCCTCCTTGAGCGCCGCGATTCCCTCCGGGGTTTTCGGCACATCGGGCCACATTATCGGTTTGATCGCGATGTCGTCGATCGATCCACGGATGGTTTTTAGCTTCTTCGATGCGAGCGAGATGATCTGAAACGGACTGACACCGTCCACTTGCTGCAGGTCCGTCGTGACTTTTTTCACCTTGGCCAGAACGGCCGGTGAAAAAACATCTCCGTGGTCGACTTCCAGCATGATGCTGACCACGTTCGAACCGCCGAAATCCTGACGGAATTGCTCGTGGATACGAACGTATGGATGATTTGTCGGCAGCAGATCGTCGAAAACTGTCTTGATCTCGACTCTAAGCGCGGACACAAGCATGACTAACGTGAGTATTGAAAAAACTGTCACAACGACGGCGCGATATCGAATGCAGAACTCGACGAAGTGTTCGAGCCGTTTGAACGTTATATCCTTCACACCGATCTCCTCCAATTACCGCAATCACTACAGCTATTTGTCAGGCAAAGCATTTCGGTACCGTCGCAACAGATGAGCCGACGAGATAGCAGGTCTCGCCGACATTCGCTACGCGTGCATACCAGCCACGATCCCAGTTGGATAGCCGCGAGCTGTGCCATTGATCGGCAGAGGCGCTTCCTTGTGCGATGACACCTTTGTCGCCGGCAGCAAGCCATGCCGAACCAGTCCACGCGACATCAAAGAGGTGTTCCCGAGTTACAGGCGGCAATGCATTCCAATGCTCCCCGCCATCTGTAGACGCGAGGACCACCCCGCCAAGGCCAACGGCGATTCCGTTGTATGGGTCGCGAAATGCAACTGCCATCAGGCTCGTTTTTACGGGACTCGAAACGGGCCGCCACGTCTGTCCGCCATCATCAGTTACCTTGATGCGCCCGAACTCGCCCACCAGCTGGCCCCGCTTGCCCTGGAAGACGATGTCGTTCCATGCGACGTCTTCCTGCACACCGACGTTCTCCCACGATGCGCCATAGTCACGCGTATGCAGTACGACGCCTCCCTCGCCCACCGCCCATGCCTCACCCCCAGGCAGAGTGCGAACACGCAAAAGTTTGTTGGAAATATTGGAATGAGGGACGGCAACCTTTCGCCAGTCGTTGCCGGTTGCACTCGAGACAAGAACCCCGCCTCGGTCGCCGACCGCAATCGCCTGACCATTGCCCCATGACCCGATATCCTGCAAGGCGGTATCGACAGGAACGGTCACGGGTTTCCATGTCTTGCCGGTGTCATCGCTGCGAAGGACTTTGCCGTGTGTGCCAGCCAACAGGAGATGTGCCGATGCACCCTGGCCTACAGCCGTGATTCCGTAGAACTGGTCTCCGCGTTCAAAAATCGGTCTCGCAACTATCGCGCTGTGCGGCGACGGCTTGATAAATAGTCCTGCGTATAGCAGCGCGGCAATCAGTCCCATTGGCGCAGCGGACAGCGCCACTTTTGATAAGCGTTGAATCATCTCCATGCCTCTATTTTGCCTCTTTTGAATTTTGAGTGGGTAGGTTTGGCGGGTCAAGGACGGGCGTAAGCCCGGCGTAGCGAATCCTTGA
>NZ_JBYSWU010000112.1:0-5118 GCF_058781505.1 Paraburkholderia sp. FW306-2-2C-D06C
CCTGATCCAGCAATGCCGCGTGTGTGAAGAAGGCCTTCGGGTTGTAAAGCACTTTTGTCCGGAAAGAAAGCCTCGGCCCTAATACGGCGGGGGGATGACGGTACCGGAAGAATAAGCACCGGCTAACTACGTGCCAGCAGCCGCGGTAATACGTAGGGTGCAAGCGTTAATCGGAATTACTGGGCGTAAAGCGTGCGCAGGCGGTTCGCTAAGACCGATGTGAAATCCCCGGGCTTAACCTGGGAACTGCATTGGTGACTGGCGGGCTAGAGTATGGCAGAGGGGGGTAGAATTCCACGTGTAGCAGTGAAATGCGTAGAGATGTGGAGGAATACCGATGGCGAAGGCAGCCCCCTGGGCCAATACTGACGCTCATGCACGAAAGCGTGGGGAGCAAACAGGATTAGATACCCTGGTAGTCCACGCCCTAAACGATGTCAACTAGTTGTCGGGTCTTCATTGACTTGGTAACGTAGCTAACGCGTGAAGTTGACCGCCTGGGGAGTACGGTCGCAAGATTAAAACTCAAAGGAATTGACGGGGACCCGCACAAGCGGTGGATGATGTGGATTAATTCGATGCAACGCGAAAAACCTTACCTACCCTTGACATGTATGGAACCCTGCCGAGAGGTGGGGGTGCCCGAAAGGGAGCCATAACACAGGTGCTGCATGGCTGTCGTCAGCTCGTGTCGTGAGATGTTGGGTTAAGTCCCGCAACGAGCGCAACCCTTGTCCCTAGTTGCTACGCAAGAGCACTCTAGGGAGACTGCCGGTGACAAACCGGAGGAAGGTGGGGATGACGTCAAGTCCTCATGGCCCTTATGGGTAGGGCTTCACACGTCATACAATGGTCGGAACAGAGGGTTGCCAAGCCGCGAGGTGGAGCCAATCCCAGAAAACCGATCGTAGTCCGGATCGCACTCTGCAACTCGAGTGCGTGAAGCTGGAATCGCTAGTAATCGCGGATCAGCATGCCGCGGTGAATACGTTCCCGGGTCTTGTACACACCGCCCGTCACACCATGGGAGTGGGTTTTACCAGAAGTGGCTAGTCTAACCGCAAGGAGGACGGTCACCACGGTAGGATTCATGACTGGGGTGAAGTCGTAACAAGGTAGCCGTATCGGAAGGTGCGGCTGGATCACCTCCTTTCTCGAGCTAACGTGTCAACGCGTTGAGCGCTCACGCTTATCGGCTGTGAAATTAAGACAGATACGCAGACAGACTCAGGGGTCTGTAGCTCAGTCGGTTAGAGCACCGTCTTGATAAGGCGGGGGTCGATGGTTCGAATCCATCCAGACCCACCACTGTTTCTGCGGTGGCTGCAGCTAACCGGTGAAGACCCCGGGACTATCAGATTGCGTTATCTGTATGACTGGGGGATTAGCTCAGCTGGGAGAGCACCTGCTTTGCAAGCAGGGGGTCGTCGGTTCGATCCCGTCATCCTCCACCAATCCTCAATGCCGGTTTTACTGCAGCAGGCGTCGCAAGATGCTGGCGGTGTAGTGAAACAGGCATTGGCGATTGAGCCAGTCAGAGTGGTATGAAGCAAGGCGCTTTATATCGGCTGTCGTTCTTTAACAATCAGGAAGAAGTAGTAAAGAGATTCACGAAAGGACACCTGGAGATGGGTGTGTGAGTAGGTGAATCAGGGTTGTGATTGTATCAATGTATGAAAAGAGAGATCGAAAGATCGCTTTTGGAATACGGCGCAACACGAATACTCAACCTGTAGCGATTGTGAGCAACGCTTCATCCCCAGTGGATGCAGTGCGAGACACACCCGTTATAGGGTCAAGCGAACAAGTGCATGTGGTGGATGCCTTGGCGATCACAGGCGATGAAGGACGCGGTAGCCTGCGAAAAGCTTCGGGGAGCTGGCAAACGAGCTTTGATCCGAAGATGTCCGAATGGGGAAACCCACCTCTTTTGAGGTATCCATGGCTGAATACATAGGCCATGAGAAGCGAACGCGGTGAACTGAAACATCTAAGTAACCGCAGGAAAAGAAATCAACCGAGATTCCCAGAGTAGTGGCGAGCGAAATGGGACCAGCCTGTACTCTTTATCTTTGTTGTTAGTCGAACGCTCTGGAAAGTGCGGCCATAGCAGGTGATAGCCCTGTAGACGAAAACAGCGAGGAAGAACTGGGTGTACGACAAGTAGGGCGGGACACGTGAAATCCTGTCTGAAGATGGGGGGACCATCCTCCAAGGCTAAATACTCGTGATCGACCGATAGTGAACCAGTACCGTGAGGGAAAGGCGAAAAGAACCCCGGGAGGGGAGTGAAACAGATCCTGAAACCGCATGCATACAAACAGTCGGAGCCTTTGAAAGAGGGTGACGGCGTACCTTTTGTATAATGGGTCAGCGACTTACATTCAGTGGCAAGCTTAACCGATTAGGGCAGGCGTAGCGAAAGCGAGTCCGAACAGGGCGTTCAGTCGCTGGGTGTAGACCCGAAACCAGGTGATCTATCCATGGCCAGGATGAAGGTGCGGTAACACGTACTGGAGGTCCGAACCCACTAACGTTGAAAAGTTAGGGGATGAGCTGTGGATAGGGGTGAAAGGCTAAACAAACCTGGAAATAGCTGGTTCTCTCCGAAAACTATTTAGGTAGTGCCTCGTGTATCACCTTCGGGGGTAGAGCACTGTCATGGTTGTGGGGTCCATTGCGGATTACTACGCCATAGCAAACTCCGAATACCGAAGAGTGCAATCACGGGAGACAGACATCGGGTGCTAACGTCCGGTGTCAAGAGGGAAACAACCCAGACCGCCAGCTAAGGTCCCGAAATATGGCTAAGTGGGAAACGAAGTGGGAAGGCTAAAACAGTCAGGAGGTTGGCTTAGAAGCAGCCATCCTTTAAAGAAAGCGTAATAGCTCACTGATCGAGTCGTCCTGCGCGGAAGATGTAACGGGGCTAAGCCATATACCGAAGCTGCGGATGCACAGTAATGTGCATGGTAGGAGAGCGTTCCGTAAGCCTGCGAAGGTGCACTGGAAAGTGTGCTGGAGGTATCGGAAGTGCGAATGCTGACATGAGTAGCGATAAAGGGGGTGAAAGGCCCCCTCGCCGTAAGCCCAAGGTTTCCTACGCAACGTTCATCGGCGTAGGGTGAGTCGGCCCCTAAGGCGAGGCAGAAATGCGTAGCTGATGGGAAGCAGGTTAATATTCCTGCACCATTGTTAAATGCGATGGGGGGACGGATCGCGGAAGGTTGTCCGGGTGTTGGAAGTCCCGGTTCCTGTGTTGGAGAAGGCGCTTTGGCAAATCCGGGCGCGCAATTCAAGGGCATGGGACGAGTGGCTTAGGCCATGAAGCAACTGGAAGTGGTTCCAAGAAAAGCCTCTAAGCTTCAGTTTAACAAGACCGTACCGCAAACCGACACAGGTGGGCGAGATGAGTATTCTAAGGCGCTTGAGAGAACTCGGGAGAAGGAACTCGGCAAATTGGTACCGTAACTTCGGGATAAGGTACGCCCCTGTAGCTTGACTGGCCTGCGCCAGAAGGGTGAAGGGGTTGCAATAAACTGGTGGCTGCGACTGTTTAATAAAAACACAGCACTCTGCAAACACGAAAGTGGACGTATAGGGTGTGACGCCTGCCCGGTGCCGGAAGATTAAATGATGGGGTGCAAGCTCTTGATTGAAGTCCCGGTAAACGGCGGCCGTAACTATAACGGTCCTAAGGTAGCGAAATTCCTTGTCGGGTAAGTTCCGACCTGCACGAATGGCGTAACGATGGCCACACTGTCTCCTCCCGAGACTCAGCGAAGTTGAAGTGTTTGTGATGATGCAATCTCCCCGCGGCTAGACGGAAAGACCCCATGAACCTTTACTGTAGCTTTGCATTGGACTTTGAACCGATCTGTGTAGGATAGGTGGGAGGCTATGAAGCGTGAACGCCAGTTTGCGTGGAGCCGTCCTTGAAATACCACCCTGGTCTGTTTGAGGTTCTAACCTTGGTCCGTGATCCGGACTGGGGACAGTGCATGGTAGGCAGTTTGACTGGGGCGGTCTCCTCCCAAAGTGTAACGGAGGAGTACGAAGGTACGCTAGGTACGGTCGGAAATCGTGCTGATAGTGCAATGGCATAAGCGTGCTTAACTGCGAGACCGACAAGTCGAGCAGGTGCGAAAGCAGGTCATAGTGATCCGGTGGTTCTGTATGGAAGGGCCATCGCTCAACGGATAAAAGGTACTCTGGGGATAACAGGCTGATACCGCCCAAGAGTTCATATCGACGGCGGTGTTTGGCACCTCGATGTCGGCTCATCTCATCCTGGGGCTGTAGCCGGTCCCAAGGGTATGGCTGTTCGCCATTTAAAGAGGTACGTGAGCTGGGTTTAAAACGTCGTGAGACAGTTTGGTCCCTATCTGCCGTGGGCGCTGGATATTTGAAGGGGGCTGCTCCTAGTACGAGAGGACCGGAGTGGACGAACCTCTGGTGTACCGGTTGTCACGCCAGTGGCATCGCCGGGTAGCTATGTTCGGAAGAGATAACCGCTGAAAGCATCTAAGCGGGAAACTCGCCTTAAGATGAGATATCCCCGGGGCTTCGAGCCCCTTGAAGGGTCGTTCAAGACCAGGACGTTGATAGGTCAGGTGTGCAAGCGCAGTAATGCGTTAAGCTAACTGATACTAATTGCCCGTAAGGCTTGATCCTATAACAGGTGTGTCTCGACCAGAGTTAGCGCTTTAGCTGTCGGCCGGAGTTAGTGCTTTAGCACTTACTCCGGGCCCATGCAAAGCCCTTACTCTGGTCCGATCCCCGAAGGGGATGCGTGTGAACCCCAGATGGGGTAGCAGAACACACAGGTTGAGATCGATGTTGTGCCTCGAACAACACAACTCCCGCTGGTGAGCCTCACCAGACACTACTTCTTCCCGATTGGCGGTATTGCCCAGGGCCCCAAACCCCGCAATACGGCAACAAGTCATGCCTGATGACCATAGCGAGTCGGTCCCACCCCTTCCCATCCCGAACAGGACCGTGAAACGACTCCACGCCGATGATAGTGCGGATTCCCGTGTGAAAGTAGGTCATCGTCAGGCTCCCCAGCAGCACCAGAAACCCCACCCAGAACGGTGGGGTTTCTGCGTTTACGGC
>NZ_JBYSWU010000113.1:0-4632 GCF_058781505.1 Paraburkholderia sp. FW306-2-2C-D06C
GGCCGCGAGCAAAGGTAATCGAGCATTTGGCGGAGCTGGCTGCTCGCGCCGCGGACGCCACATAAATATCGGAAAAGGGGACATCATGTATCGCGACTTATTGATGGCTATCGCAGACTGCTTCGAGCTCATCGCAGATGACTACGCCGGCCACGAAGGCGAAGTTGCTATTTTGATCGAGCAGTGCCAGCAAGCGATTGAAGACACGCGCGAGGGCGCACTCGGTCCCTAGGAGCAACGCGAGCTTGACTATGCGCGCACAGCACAGCGCGCCGGATGGCTCAGACTGGCGCTGACGGCAGCCGAAAAGGCGCTTCTGGTTAGTCAACTGCCACCGGCCGAGTACGCATACGGTGCGAACTACGCCTGTCAAATGACACAAAGTCTTCTGGACCCAAAGACCAGTTTATAAGGCACAGCGAGCAGCGCTGGGACTGTTAAAAGGAGTGGGGGTTTCGGCGCGGTAGCATTGGACCTTGCTGGTGTCTATGCCGAGATGTGCGATGAAGATCGTCATTCGCGTCGAATTGATTACCGACTGGGGTGATGCAAAGACGATCGAGGTGGGCCGGATTGACCGGCCAAGCCAAATGCTCGATGCCGAATCGGTAGGGCTGTCGATGGCGGAGGGAAAGCAACTGCTTCATAACCTCCAACAGGCGGTGTTCCCCGCCCAGACCGACGAAATCTGCACCTTGCGGCGCATCTGTCGACGATGCCATCGCTGGACGGCGTTGAAGGACTACCGGCAACGCGAAGTGGATACCGTGTTTGGTACCGTCAGCTTCCGCAGCCCACGCATTGTGTCGTGTGCCTGCGAGCCGCCTTGGTATTTGGAGGCAGCGTTCTGCCCGCTATGGGGGTGGAGCAAGCTGAGCGCGAATTTCTATCATAAGCGCCAAAGTTATACAGATTTGCCGAATTATTCTGGAATGTCGCAGTCGGTGCCGTTTCTGGATACCGGAACAGTCCTGGCGTTGCGACGACGGTCCCCAGAAACGATATCCGACGCCGTCATTTGCAACTTGATGCGACCGAACGCCGCAAGGGAACTGCGCAGTTCATTTATGAAAACGATGGGCTTCTATGACTGCGAGACCTATGATAGAAATTCGCGCTCAGCTTGCTCCAGCCATGTGCACTACGTGACACTGACGCCCGCGAGTTGTGCGATTTCCTCCCGTCGCAGGCCTCGCCCGCGCCGGCGCCCGACCACGAAGCCGAAATTCTCCGGTTTAAGCTTGGCTCGCCGGCTTCTTAGGAACAGGCTCAACTCCTGAGCAACGAAATCATCTTTCATGCTTGTCGGAGGCAGCTGGAATGATGCGGTTCAACGTAGCGAGAGCAGATAGCTCACCACGGCCGGGCCACCGCATAGAGGCACCGAACAAAAAACGACAGGATTTCGTCGCGAGCGGCAATGGTGGGCTGTCCTGCGGCGTCGATCAGATGAGCCGTAACCACGCTGTGCGGACATCCCACGTGATGCGCGAAGAACGGCGCCACATCCAGGTTGGCGGCACGGTCCGGAAGCACGCGCGCGACGAAGCGCTCGCCGAGTGCCTCCGCATAGGCGGCAAAGCGTTGGGCGCGGCAAAACCGATCACCTTCGAATCGGTATGCCAGCACCTCGAGGTTCTCCCGCTCAAGCCGCGTGCGGACGGCTTCGAGTTCGCCTGGCGCGATTTCCAGACCGGCCGCGTCGTCGAGCGGCAGCGACGGTTGACATAGCACCGGCGCCAACATCGCGGGCTCGAGCATCATCGAGAGCGCGAAGTTTCCGGTGAAGCACATGCCGATCGCACCGATGCCAGGGCCGCCGCATTCCTCATGCGCAAGCCTGGCGAGCGCTCTCAGCCACTGCGTGACCGGACTCGATTCGTTGGCGGCAAATGCGCGAAACTCCGCGCTGACGCACGCCCGGCGAAACACGTCCACGCCCTCCCGCGCATCCGGCACGGCTCCGTCGCGGCCAAACAGCGACGGCATGTAGACGGTCAGACCCGCATCGCACACCCACCGCGCAAATCGTGCGACGTGCGGGCTGATACCAGGCATCTCGGTCATCACGATCACGGCCGGCCCCAAGCCGGCGACGTGCACGAGCTTTGTCGCACCATCGAGCGTGATCTCGCGGTGAACGAAGTCGTCGAGGGGATCGTCCTCTGTCAGGTTGCGCGGTTTCATGGATTCAGGCCTGGGCCTCATCGACGAGATGCCGCAGATGTGTATACCCGCACATCGAGAAGTCGGACAGACGCCATAGCGCGCCGTCGGCAACCTCGCGCAGATCACCGACGTGGCAAGTCGACGCTTGTCGGCCGGCGGCATCGCCTCTTCGAACGCCGCGTGCATGAGCCGCGCATACTGGGCACGGTCGCGCGCATCGACGACGGCCGGCGAAGACACGACCGCGAGGCACCATTTGCGTCGTAAGGTCGGCCCCACTGCAGGTCCAGGCACCGGCATCGACCTCCCCGACCAACACCCAACAAAAGAAGCGCTTGCGCGGATCGGCCGGTATCCGCCCGGCCTCGGCTGCGGCCTCGTTGACCTTTTGCACCAGCGCAGCGCGTCGCTCGCCGCGAAAGGAATGGCTGGGAATCTTGATGAGGACGTTCGGCATGTGGCGCTCCGGCGCATGAAATGGAACGCTTGCATTAGAGGCGTTCCAACTCGAGAATGACAGTGTCCGAATCGACATCTTTCAGGCGTTTTCCGACAATGCAGGATTACACCGTTCTCGTTCTCGATGGCGCCTATGCGACGAGCGTGGCCGTCACGCTAGACATCCTGAACGCGGCCGCCGCGCTGGCACCGCGTACCGGCGTCGCATCGCCCCGGTGGCGGATCGTCTCGGTCGGCGAGGTTCCGGTTCGGCTGCAAAGCGGCATGTCTGTCGAAGCGGAGAAGATCATGAGGCTGCCGCGAGCCGATCGGTCGACGTGGATCGTTCCCGGCCTGGGCCTGAATCGGGCCGACGACGCGCAGAAGCGATTCGAGAAAGACGACGCCGAGCTTGTAATTCGCCTGCTTCGGCACCACGCACGCCGCGGCGGCCATGTCGCGGCGTCATGCTCCGCCGTCTTCCTGCTGCAACGCGCGGGCCTGCTGGACGGACGCAAAGCAACCACCTCATGGTGGTTGGCGCCGGCTCTTCAGCACCTCGCACCGGCGTGTTCGGTCGACGCCGGCCGCATGGTGTGCGCTGACGGGCCGGTGGTGACAGCGGGTGCCGCCTTCGCGCAGACCGACCTGATGCTGCACCTGCTGCGTTCGCGCTGCGGCAGCGCGTTGGCTGAGGCCGTATCGCGGTTTCTGCTCATCGATGGCCGTCAGGCACAGGCGCCGTTCGTCGTTCCGGAGGTGCTGGCGAATTGCGACGATCTGGTGGCACATCTCGCGGCGCGCATCGAACGCGCGCTGCCGACACCGCCGACAATCGTCGAGCTTGCCCGTGATTTTTGCGTGTCCGAGCGAACGCTCGCACGGCGTGTACGACATGCCACAGGCAAGAGCACGCTCGCGCTGATTCAAAGCGTGCGTCTGCGCCGCGCGCGAGCCCTGCTGGCATCGAGTCGCATGACCGTGGAGCAGGTCGCGGCCGAAGTCGGGTACCAGGATGCCACCGCATTGCGGCGCTTGATGCGCAAGTTGGCGGGAGCCAATCCCAGTCAGTTCAGGCCACCGCGAATAGTGGCTTAATTGGCGTTGGTGGCTGGCATTGACGCCGCGCGCGTCGGGCTGTGGGGCACATCGCTGGGCGGCGGTCACGTGCTCGCGGCAGCTGCAAGTGATCCGTCGATCAAGGCCGTCGTTAGCCAGCTCGGCTTTGCTGACGGCGAACAGGTTGTTACGCGCAACATGACTGAAGCCGAAAAACAGGCATTCGTCGCGACGCTCGACCGCATGCATGAAAAGAAACTGAACACTGGCAAGGAGATGTTCGTCGCGATCACGAAGGTGCTGACAGACGAACAGTCGAAGGCGTTTGTCGAAGAAAACCGGCAACGCTATCCCGCGATGGACATCAAGATCCCATTCCTGACCGTTCGCGAGATGCTGAACTACAAGCCGAAGGAGCATGCTGCGCGTGCCCGGTGCTGGTGGTCATTGCCGGCGAAGATGGCGTGAACCTGCTGAACCATGGTATCGCACTCTTTGAAGCCGTATCGGCAACCACGAAGAAACTTCACGTCGAGAAAACCGCCGGTCACTACGACATGTACGATGGGCGGCACGTCGACAGCAGCATCGACAAGCAGATCGACTGGTTCCGCCAGCACGTATAACTGTTTGCGAGTTTCCTTCCAGTTGATGAAATCGGCTGAGAGCTGCGCCAAGCAAGCGTTTGAGCTGCATCTAGCGAATCGGGTAGAATGCCGGACCTTTGCAGGTCGGGGTTATCGTCCACCCAATAGCGGAATTAACGAACCTCAACAACTGGACGGCGACTGGGCGACTATCGACATGCTTGCGCCTCTGCCAATATCCCTCGCCACTGCTAATCACCGTCATTTGGACTGAGCAGCCTTGCTCCGTCATAAGTGAGCAACCGCGACGACGATCAGCAGTGCAAGAATCACAAAACCGAAGACGGACAGGGGATTGCCTGCGAAACGCTGCCAGCGG
>NZ_JBYSWU010000114.1:0-4291 GCF_058781505.1 Paraburkholderia sp. FW306-2-2C-D06C
CTCGACCAGGATCCGGCCCATCGCTGGCTTCGCGCTGAGGTGCTGGAGGTGTGCCTGGCCGCTTATCCGCACGATCCTCTTACGGACTCGCTGCAGTCTGCATGAACCCATCGGCCGGCGAGCAACGTCGGCTCCTGCGGCCGAGTTCGTTTAGGGTTGTTCGTTCGTTTAGGGTTGTTCTTCGTTTAGGGTTGTTCTTCGTTTAGGGTTGTTCTTCGTTTAGGGTTGTTCTTCGTTTAGGGTTGTTCGATGCCTGCCATCGTCCGCAGGAATGTGAGTGTGCCACCACGCCTTGCTGGCAGGCGTCGAACGAGCCTCGATGGAGGAAACCGCGGAGTGCCCCGATGCGGTCGGAGCCCTGGCCGCTATGGCGATTGATAGACCGGGATGGCCAGCAATGTTGATGGATGCGCAGTCAGGTGGGATGCTGGATGCGCGCTGACGCAGTGATGAAGCGGTGCAGTGGCGCAATTGTGATGGCGAAGCGGACGTGCGAGGGACTGAGCGAAGCGGCAGGCGCAAACGTCCGCTCGTGGGCCGCGTTGCCGCAGAGCCGACGGTCGGGTTACACGTGCAGGAGGCGTTGCGCTCATGTCGGGCCTCGTGGCATGGGTGGTGCGCGAATGGGCGCCGTGCGTTCCAGTATCTCGATGACGATCATCGGCGCACCGCAGTGCCGGCAGACGAAGGCGGGGCGGGCTGCGACGACCGCGTCTTGCGGCGGTATGTTGAACTCGGGCACGACGTCCAGCAGTTCACGCACCCTGGCGAGACTGACGCGGCGCACCGGGTTGGCCAGCAACCCGTAGTGACGGATGCGATGGAAGCCGCCGGGCAGCACGTGCAGCAGGAAGCGACGCATGAACTCGCCGGCTTCGAGCGTCATGGTCTTGTAGCGGGTGTGTCCCTTCGCGCGGTAGTCCTTCCAGCGGAAGGTCACGCCGCGCTCATCGAATGCGACCAGGCGCTGGTTGGAGATCGCGACGCGGTGGGTATAGCGTGAGAGGTACTCGAGCACCGCTTTCGGTCCCGCAAACGGGCGCTTGGCGTACACGACCCATTCGCAGGTGCGCAGCGGCGCAAGCCACCGGGCAAAGGCGGCTGGATCCGCGAGCCCCGCATACTCGCCGAAGAACTGCAGCACACCGCGTCGGTGTGCGTCTGCGAGCGCTTCGAGGAAGCGGCGCCGGAACAGGCGTGACAGGACGCGCACCGGCAGGAAGAAGCCGGGCCGGCACGCAATCCACCGCTCACCATCGGGAGACAGGCCGCCACCGGGCACGATGCCGTGCACGTGCGGATGATGCGTGAGAGCGGAGCCCCAGGTGTGCAACACGAGGGTGGCGCCGATCTGTGCGCCCAGGTGCCTGGGGTCTGCCGCGATGGTACGCAGTGTTTCGGCGGCGATATCGAACAGCAGTCCGTAGATCACCCGCTTGTTGTACCAGGCGATCGCGCTGACAGGCGCGGGCAGCGTGAAGACGACGTGGTAGTACTCGACCGGAAGCAGGTCGGCCTGGCGCGCCTCGAGCCAGCGATGTGCGGCACTGGCCTGGCACTTCATGCAGTGCCGGTTGCGGCAGGAGTTGTAGGCGACTTCGATCTGCGAGCAGCCGGAACAGCGCAGCACATGCCCGCCCAGCGCCGCGGTGCGGCACTGTTCGATGGCCGACATGACCTTCAGCTGCCCCAGGCTCAGGTGTGCCGTTGCTCTCCACGCTGGCCCGTGGCTGCGGAAGATGTCCGCAACCTCCAGCATGAGGCGCTACAGCGCGCGGCTTACTCGGAGGGCAGGCGGTCCAGCGGACTGGTAACCTCGTGCAGCAGGTCGGTGGCCACCTGGACGTAGAGCGCGGTGTTCTCGAGCTTGGCGTGGCCGAGCAGGACCTGGATCACGCGGATATCCACCTTCTGTTCGAGCAGGTGTGTCGCGAAACTGTGCCGCAGGGTGTGCATGGAGACGCGCTTGTCGATGTGTGCGGCCTCGGCGGCGGCATGGATGGCGCGGTTCAGCTGGCGCGTGCTGAGCGGGTCGACGGGATCGAGCCCGGGAAAGAGCCACCCGCCATCCAGCATCCTGCCCTGGGCCCGGGCCACATGCCACCACACGCGCAGGCGCTCGAGCAGCACCGGCGAGAGCATGGCGTAGCGGTCGCGGCGGCCCTTGCCCTGCTCGATGCGCAGCGTCATGCGCTGGCTGTCGATGTCGGTGACCTTCAGGGCCACCACTTCGCTGGCGCGCAGGCCGGCCCCGTACGCGACCGATAGCGCGGTCTGGTGCTTAAGATTCCCCGCTGCCTCGATGAGTCGCCGTACTTCGTCGGGACTGAGCACGACGGGCAGCGTGCGGGGCATGCGCACCGGGTGCATCCTGACCATCAGCTCGGGCCGGTCGAGCGTGACCTCAAAGAAGAACTTCAGGCCGGTAATGGCGTGGTTCAGTGACACGGGCGAGGTGCCTTGATCGACGAGATGCAGCTGGTAGCGCCGCAGGTCCTCAACGGTGGCTGTATCAGGTGAGCGCCCGAGAAACCGGGCAAATTCGCGCACGATGCGCAGATAGGTGTCCTGCGTCTTCGGCGAAAGCTGGCGCATGCGCATGTCGTCGGTCATGCGCTGGCGCAGTGGACTGGCGTTCGTATGGGAGAAGGTCATGATTGGGCTCCTGCTGGAGAACGAGGCGGATTGCCTCATTCGCCAACATACGAAACCGCGCGGCGGACCTCCCATGAACCGCACACGCCGGCCGGAGCCCCCTACCGCGCGAGCGGTTTCGTGTACGCCCGTGATGGCGTGCCATCTGCAGGGTGAAAGTCCCTGTCGGAGTTGGCCACAGCTCCGTAGCTGAAGGTAACTGCGTCGTCGTGAGGCGGGGTGGGGAGTAACCGGAAGCGAACTGTCGGTCCGTAGGTTAACGAACCTGTTTCGGCGGGGTATGGCGGCGAGCCTGCACTAAAGTGGCGAAGCCTGGAATTAACACAGCACGCTGTCGTGGCAGACAAAGCGGTGCGGTGGCGTACCACGTGGTTGAGGACGGAACGATGGGACGGTGTCACGAAGCAAGCGGGGAGACCTGCCGGCGAGGTGAACGCTGGCAGGAGTCAGAGTCCCGATAGTACTGCACACGGCAGCGTTAAGTCGTGGAGACCTGCGTCAGAGCAAAAGGCGCACTAGGGAAGCGGGGCAGGAAAGTTGATAGCAAAAGACCGGAAGGAAGCAGAGATGAAGATCGAAGCATCGCCAGTGTCGGAAACGACTAGACGAGATGCAAACGGGCTGGGAAGCTGCGTGCAGCGGAAATTCGCGTCAACTTCAATCTGGACGGACGCTATGTTGGCTGCTCTACAAAACGGAGTTAAAGGAGGTAAGTGGCATAGCCTGATTGACAAGGTGTTTCGCCTGGACACGCTCGCGTTGGGATGGGCTCAGGTCGAGAAGAACGCCGGGGCGGCGGGAGTGGACCGCATGAGCGTGAAGCGATTCGCGCAAGCGCAGGACCGATACCTCGCTGAACTGGCGCATGCATTGCGGAACGGGAGCTATCGCCCGCAGCCGGTGCGACGCGTTTACATACCGAAAGGTAAAGGACGTCGTCCGCTCGGTATACCTGCTGTGAAGGACCGTGTTGTTCAAGCGGCCCTGAAGCTGGTGATCGAGCCGATCTTTGAGAATGAGTTCGAGCCGAGAAGTTACGGCTTTCGCCCGGGCTTGGGCTGCAAGGATGCGCTGCGCGAAGTGGACCGGCATGTGAAAGCGGGCTACTGCTGGGTGGTCGATGCCGATCTGCAAAGCTATTTCGACTCGATTCCGCACCTGCCCCTTCTTGCGAGAGTGGCCGGGCGAATTGCGGACGGCCGAGTCCTGGAACTCATCCAGTACTTTCTCAAGCAAGACATCATGGAAGACATGACGCGCTGGACGCCGACTTCCGGCAGTCCGCAGGGGGCGGTTGTCAGCCCCCTGTTGGCAAATCTGTACCTGCACGAGCTTGACGTGGCAATGCGCCAGGCAGGGCTGGTCATGGTGCGCTACGCGGATGACGCCGTGGTGTTATGCCGTACACGTGAGGAAGCGGAAGCTGCGCTCTCTCGCATGCGGGCCTGGGTGGATGCGAACGGCTTGACACTGCACCCCGACAAGACCCACGTTGGGGATTGCCGGCTGGAGGGTCATGGGTTCGAGTTTCTGGGCTACCGGTTCGAGGCAGGCCAACGGAGCCTGTCAGAATTTTAGTGTGCCGAGGTCATGAGACGATAACGGAAACAACGTCCTATGACCGAAGCAACTGTGA
>NZ_JBYSWU010000115.1:0-4182 GCF_058781505.1 Paraburkholderia sp. FW306-2-2C-D06C
CCCTCCCCGCTGTGCCCTTTTTGCCCTTTCTGGCCGCTCATCACCTCGCGAAACGCCGCCTCGCGCAGTTGCCGCGAGCTGACCTGCTCGAACGGCTGCACGACAAACCAGATCTCGTCGAAGCCGTTTTCAAGCAGATGCCGCGTACCGAGCTCGGCCGCCGCCCGGTTGTCCAGCCCGACCATGTCGGCGACGAGGCCCTCCACCGTACGGTCGACCAGCACCGCCGGAATCCCGCCGCCGCCCACCGGCCGCAGCGTTTCTTCACGCACGCCGAGCGCGTTGACGATCACGCCTTCCACGCGATACGTGGTCAGCAGTTGCAGATAGCGCCGCTCCATTTCGACTTCATTGGCCGCGTGGCAGATCAGCGGCATCAGCCCGAGCGCGTGGCAGGCCGCTTCGACGCCTTGCAGCACTTCGACCGTGTACGGATTGGTCAGGTCGGCGAGCAGCATGCCGATCAGCCGGTTGCGGCCACGCTTCAGGCCGCGCGCCATCTGGTTCGGCTGATAGTCGAGCCGCGCGATCGCCGCCTCGATGCGCGCGCGCAACGCCGGCGACAGCACGCTCATCTCGCCGTTCAGATAGCGCGAGATGCTGGTCTTGCCGGTGCCGGCTTCGCGCGCGACGTCGGTGATCGTCGCGCGGCGGGGAGTGGCAACGGGCGTCGTGCTCATGTGCGCCTCACTCATGGGCGTCTCATCGACCCAAGACTTCGCGGTTGACGATATTGGCGGCGAGCGTGCCGTCGAGCGCGGCGACGAGATTTTCCGCCGCGTTGCGCGCCATCGCATGCCGGGTTTCGTGGGTCGCCGAGCCGATGTGCGGCAGCGCGACCACGTTCGGCATTTTCAGCAGCGGCGAATCGGCCGGCAGCGGTTCGGTCTCGAACACGTCGAGACCCGCGCCGTGGATGGTGCCGTTTTGCAGCGCCTCGATCAGCGCTTTTTCATCGACCGTGGCGCCGCGCGATGCATTGATGAGAATCGCGCTTTTCTTCATCGACTCGAGCTCCGCCGTGCCGATCATGTGCTTCGTCTCGGGCGTCAACGGCACTTGCAGACAGACGAAGTCCGCGCTCGCGAGCAGCTCCGGCAACTCGACGCGCCGCGCGCCGTACGCCTGTTCAGCGTGCGGGTTCGCGGCCTGGTTCGTGTACAGCACCTTCATGTTGAAACCGAGCGCCGCGCGGCGCGCGACCGCGCTGCCGATCCGCCCCAGCCCGATGATGCCGAGCGTCTTGCCCTGTACGTCCACACCGAACAGCGCCGGCCCGATGCTGCGCTGCCAGTTGCCCGCCTTCACCCATTCCGCGAGTTCGACCACCCGGCGCGCCGACGCGAGGATCAGCGAGAACACCGTATCGGCAGTGGATTCGGTCAGCACGTCCGGCGTGTGCGCGAGCAGGATGCCGCGGCGTGTCAGGTCGGCGACGTCGAACTGGTCGAAGCCCACCGAGACGGTCGACAATGCCTTCAGCCGGGTCGCGCCTTCGAGCATCGCAGGCGTGATCTTCACGCTCGAACCGATGCCGCCGTCCGCGTCCTTCAACGCGGCGACGAACGTGTCGTGCCGGGCGGGGTCGACCTGCACGACTTCCGCATGCTGTTGCAGATACGCGAGCACGTCTTCGGGCAGCGCCTTCCAGGCGACGATCTTCTTCATCAGCTTATTTTCCTTGCAACGGTGTAGCGAGCACAGGCGCAGTCAGCGGCTGCGGCTGCGGCTGCGGTTTGACGATCAGCGTCAGGATCACCGCGGCGACCAGCGCCACGCTCATAAACGCATAGGATGCCGCAGGCGAGCCCGTCGCGCCATTCAGATAGCCGACCACATACGAGCCGACAAACGAACCAAGCGCACCCATGCTGTTGATCAGCGCCATCGCGCCGCCCGCGACGTTCTTCGGCAGCAGCTCCGGCACGATCGCGAAGAACGGTCCGTACGGCGCGTACATTGCGGCGCCGGCGATCACCAGCAGCGCGTACGAGATCCAGAAGTGCGCCGAGCCGAGCGCGTACGACGCCGCGAACGCCGCCGCGCCGACCAGCAGGAACGGCCACACGAACACTTTGCGGCGGTTGAGTCTATCCGATGCCCACGAAGCGGCAAGCATCGCGATCGTCGCGGCCAGATACGGCAGCGCCGAGAGCCAGCCGGTTTCGACCATGCCGAGCGTCGACCCGTTCTTCAGGATCGACGGCAGCCACAGCACGAAACCATACACGCCGATGCTCCAGCAAAAATATTGCGCGCACAGCTTGATCACCGCGGGCGTGCGAAAGGCTTCGCTGTAATTGCGCACCGGCTTGATCGCGGCCTGTTCGGCGCGCAGCGTTTCGGCGAGATCGTCCTTTTGCTGCTGCGTGAGCCACGACACCTGCTGCGGCTTATCCTTCACGATGAACCACCAGCACACGGCCCACAGGATCGCGGGCGCGCCCTCGGCGATGAACATGTGACGCCAGCCGAACGAGTGCACCAGATAGCCGGACACCACTGACATCCACAGCACCGTCACCGGATTGCCGAGAATCAGGAAGGTGTTGGCGCGCGAGCGCTCGCGCCTGGTGAACCAGTTGCTGATGAAGATCAGCATCGCGGGCATCACGGCGGCTTCGACGACGCCGAGCACGAAGCGGATCACCATCAGCGACGGAATGTTGCTGACCATCCCGGTCAGCGCCGCGCAGCCGCCCCACAGGATCAGGCTCCAGAACACCAGTTTCTTGACGCTGCGCCGTTCCGCGTAGATCGCACCGGGAATCTGGAAGAAGAAATAGCCGAGAAAGAACAGCGCGCCGATCAGCGACGACAGCCCTTTGCTGATGCCAAGATCCTGATTGATGCCGGCGGCCGACGCGAAACCGTAGTTCGCGCGGTCGAGATAAGCGAGGCTATAGGTGATGAATACGATCGGCATGATCGTCCACCAACGGCGAATCGCAAGCGATGAAGTCATGGGTGTCTCCTTACTGCTTCCCGAAACGATGATGAGGGGTGCTGGGGCGCTGTCCGAGCGCTCTTGTCGTTATCGAATTCGTTGCGTGCGGCGGCGGACGGTCAAGCCGCGGTCGCGATGGGCGGCGCGTCGGCAAGTGACTTCGCATCGGCAAGTGACTTCGCATCGGCGAGTTCCAGCGCGTCGAGTTCCGCGCGGCTCGGCAGGCCTTCGGAGTCGCCGATCACCTGAATCGCCAGCCCGCCGATCCGGTTGCCGCGCGCCACCGCTTGCGGCAGCGGCTTGCCTTCGAGCAGCGCGCTGATCACGCCGACGGCGAAACCGTCGCCCGCGCCCACCGTATCCACCACCCTCGCGACCGGCTTGCACACGACCACGCCGGCGTCGTCGGCGGTACGGAAGTACGCGCCTTGCGCGCCGAGCTTGATGATCACGCCGCGCGCGCCGTGGTCGAGATAGAAACGCGCGATGTCGTCCGGCTTCGTGTAGCCGGTCAGAATCCCGCCCTCGCCGATGCCCGGCAGCACCCAGTCGGCCAACGCCGCCAACGCGTTCAGGCCTTCGACCATCGCGGTGCGCGACGGCCAGAGCGTCGGGCGCAGGTTCGGATCGAACGAAATCGTCTTGCCGGCAGCGCGCATTTCACGCGCCAGATGAAACGCGAGTTCACGCGAGCTTGCCGAGATCGCCGGCGCCACGCCGGTCAGATGCAGGTGACGCGCGGGCAGCACGTAATCCGCCGCGTAGTCGGCCAACGACAGGTGGCTCGCGGCCGAGCCCTTGCGGAAGTATTCGACCGCCGGATCGCTGCCGTCGTCGCATTTCGACTTCATCTGGAAGCCGGTTGGGTAGCGCTCGTCGGTGGTGACGCAGCGCTGGTCGATACCTTCTTTGCGCAAGGTGTCGCGCACATACTGGCCGAACGAATCGCTGCCGACACGGCTCATCCAGCCGACCCTGAAACCGAGCCGCGCAAGACCGATCGCCACGTTCAGATCGGCGCCCGCGACACGCTTCGTGAACTGCCCGACGCCGGCGAGCGGGCCGGTTTCGGCGGCCACGAACATGGCCATCGCTTCGCCGTAGGTGACGACGTCGAGTGCTGCGGGTATCCGGGTTGTCTCGTTCATGCTTGCTCCTGCGTTCTTCTGCTGCGGGTTCTCTTCTGCTGCGGGTTCTCTTCTGCTGCGGGTTCTCTTCTGCTGCGGGTTCTCTTC
>NZ_JBYSWU010000116.1:0-3965 GCF_058781505.1 Paraburkholderia sp. FW306-2-2C-D06C
ACTTTACGTCAATCAAAATTGACGTAAAGTCGTCCAGCACTGCTCGCTGTGCCTTATAAACTGGTCTTTGGGTCCGGACGACTTTGTGTCATTTGACACTCGGCGCCCACAGCCCTGCCGACATCCTGTTGAACGTGCTGTTCCTGCATGCGCTGTCGCCGTCGGCGATCAACAACGTCGTGCCGGGTGGATGGTCGATCGGTGTCGAAATGCTGTTCTATCTGCTGGCGCCGCTGATTTTCTTCTTCACGCTGAACGGTGTGCGGCTCGCGATCGCGTCGGTGTCGGTGCTCGCGATGTCGGCGGCCGTGATGTGGGTCGTCGGTTGCAACGGTGCGCCGGATTGCCATGTCGCGAACAACACGTTTCTCTATTTCTGGCCACCGGTGCAGGTGCCCTGCTTCATCGTCGGGATGTGGGCATGGTTCGCCTTCCGCCCGCATCTCGCAGGCGCGTCCAGCGTCACGCGTCGTGTCGCGTGGCTGTCGCTCACGATAGCGCTCGCGTTCGCGCTCGCCACGGCCGCGCTAGGCGTGTGGCTCGCGAAGGGCCACGAATCTGCACGATTCTTCGCGGCGTGCGCCGGGGCCGGGTTGCTGCTGTTCGTGTGTTCGCACCGGGGGCGCGGCGCCGGCCCGCTCGGGCAACGACTCTTCAAGCCCTGTGCAATGGCAATCGGCCGTGAGAGCTACGGCATTTATCTCTGGCACTTCATTTGCACTTACGCGACGTTTCATTTCTTTGCGCTCGTGTTTGGGCGGACCAACAAACACATGTCGTTGGCGCTTTTCATTGTGACTATCGCCATTGTGCTCGTGGTTTCCTACGCGCTTTCGCGGCTCTCCGACCGGTTTATCCAGGCATGGGCCGCGCGCTTTTCGCACCGGCTGCTTGCCCGGATCGACGAACGTTTCGCGTTGCCAGTCGTCGCTAAACGGGCGGCAAAGTCCACTACATACGCAGCCCGACGTTCAAAGTCTCCTATTGAGCCCGCCGCCACGGCGCTGGGATGTGGTCAACAGCGCTCTGTATAATGGTTTCCTATGGAACGAATCCAGTCGATCAAGCCGCAACTGGCGGAATTGCGCCTTTTGCCGACTCAAACGATTCGATGGCGGCGGCCCTATCGAGTGAGCGCATTTTTTGACATGCCCAGCAAAGAACGGCTTAAGTCAGGCGAACCGCGCAAGCGCCCCAAACAGAGCTACGGTGTTCGACCGCGCACGATGGTGCGATGCGCGGTGATCTAGGCGGGACTATGAAGCTACTGACGGCACTGAAACGACACATCTTCATGAGCATCGGCAACACAATGCCGACGTACGGCCCTTTCAATCGCATGCGTGCTTCGTTGTACCGCAAGGCCGGCATGGCGATTGGCAAGGACGTGACGATCATCGGGCCGTTGAACGTCGAGCTGAGCTTGAACGAGGAAACGATTCGCGGCATCTCGATCGGGGACCGTGCGTATCTGAACGCTGATACGCGCCTAGCCTGTCGCAACAGCCGCATCTCGATCGGCGTCGACGTGCAGATCGGGCCGCGTGTGTCGTTCGAGACGGCGACGCACGATATCGTGTTTGCGCCCGAGCTCGGGCGGGGGCTAGATCACCATGAGATTCGCGTCGAAAACAAGGTATGGATCGGTGCGGGCGCGACGATCTTGCCCGGAGTGACGATTCACGAGGCGGCTGTGGTTGCAGCGGGTGCAGTGGTGACGAAGAACGTGCCGGCCTATACGCTTGTCGGCGGCGTGCCGGCCCGAAAAATCAAGGATATCGCGCGCACGTGACCTTGCTCGCGCCGCATGACGGAGACGTCGGCGGCGGCGAGGAGGCCAGACCTTCAATCCCGCAACAGCCATGCCGCGGACGCGTGCAGACACGGACCGGTGCGCGACGGCTAACGCGACCTTCGAGCGAGCCTACGGCAGGATTGCGCTTATCAAATGAGTTAATGCAACTGTCTTTTCAGATCGGAAAGTTCGGCATGAACCGATCTGACAGCACTTTTCACTCTCGCATCTACATTGGTCGCACGTTGACACGCCTGCTCTGCACGGTAGCCGACTTCCTCAAGGCCGTCTACGTATTGTCGCATGCGATTTCGCTTCCGATGTGCAGCGGCCGTCGCTAACGCACGTAAGGCCGACGGTACTTCAGTCAACGCCTCCGAACCTCGCAAGTAGTCGTCGATACATGGTTTCTCATAAGCACACCATCCGCGCGCGACGATAACCGGAGTCCTCCAGACCGTCTCGTTAGGGCCGGCAACCGCTGACGTGCCTTCGCACATTCAGTGACCGAGATTTGCCGAATGTGAGAAAAAACGCCTTGTCCAACCCGCGCGGAACCATTCTTCTGCAATGCCGTGTTTCTTTCGAAAGCTTCTACATCAGGAAGTCGGAGGGCCGCTGCTTGTGCCGTCCCGTATTTGCTGCAGCACTTCCAGGGTCGAATCCGAAAAAATATTCTCAATGAAGCTAGGGAAACGCTGATTATCCGACCCGGCGGTCATCGATGAGATAGCCGAGGACGTTGTAGAAAGAAGTTCACGGAACGGACCCACGACGATGCAGCGGCAGATCGGTTTTGCGGAAGCGGAAAGTGCGGGCAAGAAGCGGGTGACCAAGCGTCAACGCTTTCTGGCCGAGATGGAGAAGGTCGTCCCTTGGTCGCGGCTGCTGTCGGTCATCGAGCCGTATTACCCGAAGGGCGAGCGAGGCCGGCCGCCGATTGGCCTGGAACGGATGCTGCGAATCTACTTCCTGCAGCAGTGGTACGGGTTGTCGGACGAAGGGCTGGAAGACGCGCTGTACGACAGCATTGCGATGCGCGCCTTCGCCTGCATCGATCTGGCCATCGAGAACGCGCCGGATGCGACCACGCTGTTGAAGTTCCGTCGTCTGCTGGTCGAGCATGAGCTTACGCGGAAGTTGTTCGACGAGATCGGCATCTCGCTGTGTGAGCGCGGACTGATGATGAAGGAAGGCACGCTGGTCGACGCGACGATCATCGAAGCGCCGCCGTCGACCAAGAACGCTGAGAAGAGCCGAGATCCGGAGATGTATCAGACACAGAAGGGCAACGAGTGGCACTTCGGGATGAAGGCCCACATCGGGGTCGACGCCGATTCGGGGCTGGTGCATAGCGTGGTGGGCACGGCGGCCAACGTGTCGGATGTGTCGCAGGCCTATGTCCTGCTTCACGGGCATGAAGAGGAAGCTTTTGGCGACGCGGGCTACCTCGGCGTGGACAAACGCGACGAGATGAAGGGCAAGCCGGTGAAGTGGCGTGTGGCGGCCAAGCGCGGAAAGATCAAGGCGATGCAGGAAGGTCCGCTGAAGGACCTGGTGATCGCGGTTGAGCGAACCAAGGCGCAGATCCGCGCCCGGGTCGAGCATCCGTTTCATGTCGTGAAGAACCTGTTTCGTCATCGCAAGGTCCGCTACAAGGGTCTAGCCAAGAACACGGCACAGCTGTTCAGTCTGTTCGCGCTGGCGAACCTGGTGATCGCGAAAAATCAGCTGCTGTCGACTCATGGGAGCAATCCGTCATGTGTGTGAAAAACGCGGGAAGTGAGGCCCGAATACGAGCGAAACTCATCGCGCGTGTCGTCAAATTCCTTCGTCAATCTGAAAATTGCAATCTGCCTCGTCCGTTATGCGGACGACAGGCTCATTGATCAGCGTTTCCCTAGCAAATTGTGGCCGCCGAACCTTCGCGAGCCGCCTTATCGCGCAAGGGCACTCGCTAGATACCGTTCACCTATTGTTAGGACGCTCCCATCTCGATCACGTCTCACCCTATCTGGACGTCACGGCGCGCGAGCAGCGCGATGCGCTATCGGCGTTCGATCAGTTGGAGTGGGACTGAAGAAAACGCTTTAACGTGCCGATATCAGTTAAAGCTGGACGTCGTTTTCGATGATAGCAATGCTTGCAATCCGTCGCCTGAATGATATCA
>NZ_JBYSWU010000117.1:0-3700 GCF_058781505.1 Paraburkholderia sp. FW306-2-2C-D06C
CAAAATCCGTCGACCTCTTTCTGATAGTTGTCACGCCCGCCGTCGTGCCGTCTCACGCTCGGCAAGTTGACAACGCCCTTCAAAGTCCAAAAGATCGCCATAGCCAATCTCCTATTCATTCGGGGCAGTCGATTTATCCCGGGCCAACGGGAGGCTACCGACACTATTGCAGCGGCTGGCCGTTGTACCGCAACGAATACCGCGAGGCCAAGGACGCATTGTCGACGATCCGACAAGTGAGACCAAACGGCTGAAAGTGGCCGCATACGGCCTCATGCAGCAGGCATACGCAATGTGAACCGCGCAAGGCTGCGATCGGCAGCACGCGACCCATTCCGGACCGTCACGCCTTCCGAAAGCGGTCACTCACGAGTGCATTTCGACGATGAACATCCGCGCTTGCTGGGCTTCCCGACGTTCGGCCTTGATCGGCGCATACCTCTCGGAATTGTAGAAGGCTAGCGCTTGGGCGAGAGTCGGAAACTCAAACACGCCGGCCATCGGCAGCGGCACCTCATCCCCCTCTAGAATCTGCGCAACAGGACCGAAATGTAGAATCTGCCCGCCCGCCTCTTTTAGCGCCGCCTGAAAGCGTGGAGCAAGCGCGGCCTGCTTGGCGGAGTCGATGACGCGTAGATTGACGTGTACGTATGCCGGCATTGTGCCCCCAGTAATAATGCATATACATTATTATGCGAGGATGGGGTTGTCAAGGAGGTAGACGTGAACGGTTTTGATCCGGAGTCTTTGAAGGGCGTCGCAGCGGAGTGTCCGGGCTTCCAGGCCCGTGCAACGGCGCGTGCACTGACGCGATATTACAATGCCTGCTTCAAGCCGCTCGGGCTGACGGCCGAGCAATTCAGCCTCTTGGTTGGGATCGGTGCGACCGAAGGGGCGACGCTCGTCGATCTTGCGGACAGGGCCGGGGTCGATCCGACTACCCTCAGCCGAAATGTTCAGAATCTGGAGAGCCGGGATTTAATCCGCGCTGAAGGCGGACGTGGGCGCGCTGGAAAGCGGCTAGCTCTGACGACATCTGGGCGTCGACTCGTGGTCGATGCGTTCCCGGTGTGGAATTCGGCCAAGGCGGAACTCGCCCGCCGCATGGGTGATGAAAAGCTTCATTCGGCAAGGCAGGCAATGGCGGAGCTGGTCAAGGCCGCAGAATCCTCGTGAACATAATATGAGCTTTGTGGGACAAAGCTCGAAATCACATCAGAAAGGCTAGTCAACGAGAATTCGCGTGCGTGCGGCGATCCTGGATCGCGCACTGCGTTAGGCACCGTTTTTGTCCGAAATAGACGCCACCAACGAGCGCTATCGAGAACATTTCGCGCTTTACGGCTATGACCTATGCTCGTGGCCGGTCCCTACCTGACGACGATCGGCAGCACGCGACCCGTTCCGGACACTCAGGACGATTTTTCGCACGTCCGGTTTCGGATTGATCTGAGACGGCCGCCGACGATGCAAACAGGGCAACCGTTCTGTGTGTTCGGGACGACCAAATTCTGCTGGTTGCCAGGGAGAGGTCGAGATGGGCGCTACCGGGCGGAAGAATCCGTCGGGACGAAGCGCCCCATGAAACAGGATCCGAATCGACGAACTAGCAACGAGTGCCCGAGCGGTCTCGATGTCCAGGCCAGAAGGCATAACCGGTGACGAGAACGCGTTTGCCTTTCAGGTCCAGTCCTACAAAGACATCGTCGGTCGTAGGTGTAGCCCCAAATTTTGCGGTCAAATCAGATCGCTTCGTTGATTGCCCGATGCAGCGGCTGGGGGAGTGGAAACAGCCCGCACGGTCAGATTGCAGGCAATCCGGGGTCGATCCCGGTCATGGCGACGGAAACGTCCCAAAGCCGCTTGGCAAGTGCCGGGTCTTCGGCCTGCGGCGCGCGTTTGGCCTCTCCGGCGACGCCTCTGATCCCTCTGAATCCGGTCGGGCCGTAATAGCCTCCTGGCTTCACGGGGCCCGTCGCGGCCAGCAATGCCGGCCACGCACCCTTGGCGGCACTGTTGAGCAATAGGCCGACGATGGGACCTACTAACTGGACGGGCCCCATGTGCCTACCCAGGCTGGTGCTTGCCACACCGGGGTGGGCACCGACAGCCGTGATGGGGGATCCGGTCGCGCCCAGGCGCCGATCCAACTCAAAGAAGAACAGCGCATTCGCCAGCTTACTGGCGCCATAACGTTCCCCCTTGGAGTAGCTGCGCTCGGCATTGAGATCGTCCCAGTCGATCTTTGCCTTCAAATGCGCAATGCTGGATGTAACAACGATGCGCGAGCCCGGCGTCTCCGCCAACTTGGGCAGCAGCAGCGAGGTAAGCGCGAACACGCCCAGATGGTTGACCCCGAACTGCGATTCGAATCCCTGCTTGGTGCGCGTCAGGGGCGGGTTCATGACGCCCGCGTTGTTGATGAGTGCATCGATGCGAGGCTCCTTCGACACGTTCGCGACGGCGACACGCACACTCTCGATGTCGCCCAAGTCCAGTGGCAACCATGCAAGGTTGGCGCTGGGCGTCTGTTGTTTGATGCGCGCAATGGCCCCCTCTGCCCGGCCCCTTTCGCGGCAACCCAACAGCACGCGTGCACCCCGCGCAGCAAGCACTCTGGTCAGTTCAAGCCCCACGCCCGCGTTGGCGCCTGTGACGATGAAGCACTTGCCCGATTGACTCGGGACATCTACCTCGGTAAAGCCTTTGTGGTCCGACATACAAACTCCTTATTATGAGTGATTACCTACTCATTTAACTGGCAAAAAATTTAGGCCGCAGAGCCTTTCCAAAAGAGGTCAAACCCCGCCTGTCGAATCGCTTCACGCTCTTCCGGCTTGGCCGCAATGGCGTTCATCGTGATATCCGCCAAATCGAACAGAATCGTGTCGATATAGAAAGCGACTCGTTCAGGAGCAGAATGTCCCGCAAGACACTGTTCGACGATCGAGCGAGCTTCTCGGAACATGGCGTGGCAGCGCTTGCGGCTTGCTGCAGTCACTCGATCCGACACCTTCAACTGGCGCAACGTCTTGCGCGCCGTGGAATGATTTAGTCCCCATTCGATCAGCCGACTCCAAACGATGAACAGCCTGTCACGTGCTGACGCCTCCATCGGGTATGGCGCCAACATCGACTCCGCAAGCTCACCTTCTATCTCAACGAACAGATCATTCAGGAGATCATCCTTCGACGGAAAGTAGGTAAACAGCGTCCCCTCAGACACGCCAGCTGCTTTGGCGATCTTCGCTGTAGAAGCGCCAAGGCCGAGTTGGGCAATGAGCTCTGCAGCAGCTTCAAGCAGGGCATCACGCTTTTCCTCGCTCAAGGGACGAGCCATAGTCTGGTATCTTATATTGAGTAAGTGGATGCTCAATTATTGGATTAAGAGCCTCCGCCGTCAAGTGACGCACTAAGAGATGCAGCGCGCCTAGCTGAGGACGACGTCGGAACCACGCCATCGTCAGCGCGTCAATCAGGATGTCCGTCTTGATGCGCGGCTTGATTGAGCAGCCGACAACTTCCCGGTTGAACAGGTCCAGCACGATCGCAAGATATGCCAGCGGACGATCTCGTGATTCTGTGCAAGCGTGGCTCCTATCGGCTTGCAACGGCCTCAGGACCGGCGGGTTGCCACCCCCCGCCGAGCGCCTTGAATGCGGCGACCGCTGCGCGCGCCGACTCCGTTTGCGCCTGCACC
>NZ_JBYSWU010000118.1:0-3585 GCF_058781505.1 Paraburkholderia sp. FW306-2-2C-D06C
CGACCCTTCTGAGACGCTCGTTGCACCGCACCGCGAACGGCAGGCACCCGGGGCGCAAGGGCCGTTCGCTATGACCGATTTATACTCCGGTCAATCAAAGCCGGGGATATCTATGTCAAGAGCTATCCTGATCAGCCTTGTCGCTTGCGCGCTGTCCAATGCCGCCTTTGCGGAAACCATCAAGCTCGCATGCCACTTCAATGAAGAAGTAAGTTTCCCGTCCGGGAGCAGGTCATGCCATCAAAGCCTCTAGCTCGCTAATGGCGGCTTCCAAGCCAGAAGGGACATCAATCTGACCGGCCAAAGACACCCCGCTCCACCGAGCGGGGGCGTTTCCCCTGTTAATCCCTGTCAGCTTGCCGGATTGCGTGCCATGACGATCCACGCCGCGCCGTCGATCATCACCGACCGCTCGCCGGGGAGGCCCGCGAAGGCGGCACGAACCGCGGCCGAGGCGCGGGCCCGGATGTCGTCGGGCTGATAAGCGAGAGCGCGCGACAGCGGGCCAACCTCGAGTGTCATCTCCACCGCGTCGTCGATCGCCGCATCCCGTGTCCCCCCCTCGCCGAATGGGATGGAAGCATCGAATGGCGCGATAGCGATATCGGTGAAGCCGGCCGCCGTCAGGATGCGTGCCACGCGCCCCCGGTCGCCGAACGAGAATGGGCCGGGCGCTTCGGGATCGGGCGGCGCCGTCGGCGGGACGATGCCCTTGATCGCGCCCATCGGCAAGCGCACCCAATCGTTCTCGGCCATGCCGCGCCAGCAGACGAAAGCGACCCGCGCGCCCGGCTTGAGCGCACGCCGCATATGAGCGAACGCCGCCGTAGGATCGTCAAAGAACATCACTCCGAAGCGCGAAAACAGGATGTCGAACGCGTCCTCGGGCAACTCGGTGCTGCTGGCGTCGGCCACCTGGAACAGGACCGGCGTGTCCTGCGGCGCTAGCGCGCGCGCTCTGCCGATCAGCGGTTCGGATATGTCCACGCCTAGCACATGGCCCCCCGCGCCGACGCGGGCGGCCAGATCCAGACTAGACGTCCCCGCGCCGCAGCCGATGTCCAGCACGCGTTCGCCCGTGGCGGGCGCGGCGGCTTCGATCGCGGCCTGGCCGAACACCGCCATCATGGCATCGAGCCGGGCCTGGTAAGCGACCCAGCGCTCCCCGCTTTGGCCATTCCAGTCGGCTACCTGATAAACATTTTTCTCTGCCATGCCATCTCCTTGTGCTGATCCGTTCTTAACTAGACTATCCGTCCGCGTGGTCGTTGCCACCGTGCGCGGCGATGAACATGGCGACGGCCGACCGGCAATAGGATTCGATTTCGTTGTCGTCCTCTGCTCTCGCCTCATCGAAGCGTGCGATAAGCAGGAGATCGGATCCTTTTAAAAGCGCGGCAAACAAGCGGGCGGACCGGAGAGGATCGGGCACGTTCAGAACCGCCTTCGCGTGCAACTGACGCAACAGGGCCTCGACTTGGGCGATGACATGGGCGGGGCAGGCTTCGTAATAGAGCTTGCTTAACGACTTTTGATTCGTCTTGTCGGCCATGATCATGGCTTCGACACTGCGGACGTCCGGGCTCAACAGCGTGCGAAGCAGGGATGATCCCACCGCCATGAGCTGATCTTCGGCCGAACCGTCGACGCCTTCAAGAAGGGCCTGTGGTGCAAACTGATGACAGCGGGCCGCGATGGCCGCGCTGAACAGCGCCTCCTTGTTCTCGAAGTGCCGATAGATGCTGAGCTTGGATATCTTCGCTCGCTGGGCGACCTTGTCCAAGGTCGTCGCTTGAAAACCCAATTCCACAAAGAGTTCGCACGCGGCGTCGACTATCGTTTGGCCAAGCGCCTCGTTGGCGGGCCGGCCGCGCCGGGCCTGGCTATTTTCGGTCACGACAATTACAGTCCTTGACAGTATCCTAATTCTTGCATTACGATACCATACAGTATCTTAAAGGTGCAAGCCAATGCGTAGGTGTCCTCCAAATCAAGTTTCCCCGGGCCGCCCGGCGATATCGAATGCGACATTGTCCGGCCGGTCAACACATTGATGGGCGACTTTCTCGTCGATGCCGAAGCCCTGGTCGCTGCCCGTCTCGAGCGCGTATCGCTGGACGATATTTCGCGCCAGGCCCAGCCCACCCCCTCCATCCACAACACGGAGCCCATCACCATGAATGACGTCATCATTATCGGCGGCAGCTTTGCCGGCCTCGCCGCCGCCCTGCAGCTCGGCCGTGCCCGCCGCAAGGTCACCGTTCTCGATACCGGCCTGCCGCGCAATCGCTTCGCCGGCCACTCGCATGGCCTGCTCGGCCACGATCACAAGCCGCCGCTGGGCATCCTGGCCGAGGCGCGGCAGCAGCTGGCGCGTTATCCCACGATCAGGCTGGTCAGTGCCCGGGCCGACAGCGTCTCCGGCGCCATCGACGATTTCTCCGTTCTCACTGGCGATGGCGAAAGCCTTGGGGCGCGCCGTCTGATCCTGAGCTATGGCGTCGCCGATCAGATGCCTGATGTTCCGGGCTTTGCCGAAGGCTGGGGCACGTCCATCGTGCCCTGCCCCTATTGCGACGGCTTTGAAGTCGCCGGCCAGCATTGGGGCCTCGTCTGGTCCGGCCCGCAGTCGCACAATTATGTCAGGCTGTACCACGATTGGACCGACACGTTGACGGTCTTCGCCGATGGTCACGAAATTCCACCGGATATCCGGGCCGATCTGGCGCACCGCAATATACCTGTCGTCGATGGCCGGATCACCGAAATCGCCCATCACGGGGGCCATAATGCCACCGTCAAGCTCGATACCGGCCCCAATGTCTCGGTCGACATCCTGTTTGCGCATCCGCGCAACAAGCCATCCGCAAGCCTGCATGAATCACTGGGCCTCGCCACGGTCGATACGCCCCTCGGCATCGCCCTCAAGGTCGACGAGCGCCGCGAAACCAGCATGCCCGGCATTTACGCCGCCGGCGACCTCGCCAACCCCCTCATGGCCTCGGTCACCACGGCATCATCGCACGGCGCGATGGCGGGCATCTTCGCCCAGCAGTCGATGCTGGTTTGAGAGCACAGATTCAGAGCAAATTTATCTTTTTCTTGGTCGACGGATAAAGGAGGGAAGCAAGCGTGTTCTGCGACGAGTCGACGGAGCTGTGTGGTGGCGTTGGGATTTGCCCCCCGCGAGCAGCATGAGCGCCGCCAGTGAGTTTTCACGGAAGTGGATCACGGTACTTGACGCGAAAGCCGGCTTTCTCGTCGCCATCAATGGCGCGTTGCTTGCCTTCGTGTGGACGGGCGCAAAGTTGCCCGACAGCACGCTGCATTGGGTGAAGGCGTTCGTCTATGTCTCGTCGGGCCTCGCGCTGATATCGCTTTTGCTAGCAGTTTCGGTTGTATTCCCCCGGATCAAGCTTGAAACGAAGCCTTCAGTCGAGCCGGTCACGCTGACTTCTTCGGGGCGATGTTCGCAATGATCGGCAACGCGACAAATTAAACACTGTGGCGAGCGTCCGCTAAGCAGATAGGACAGGACATTTAAATGCCCCCTCGGCAGCGCGCGCGAACGGCCGGAGATGGCCG
>NZ_JBYSWU010000119.1:0-3568 GCF_058781505.1 Paraburkholderia sp. FW306-2-2C-D06C
CGCCCTCAGGAAATTCCGCAAACATGAATTCGAGCAACCGAAAAACCGATCCCGATTGACACCGGGAGTCATATCAGCCCTTGACGGTCGTGGGTCGCACCTCACGCAAAAGAACGGATGGGCCAACGGTCAACTCTGTCGGCTACTCTGTTCGAGAAATGGTGGACGCAGGTCGATGCGTGTCGCTAGAGGAGTTCCCGCTCGACCGGCGCTTTTACCTCCTCTACAGCAAAGGGGACGACCGCTGTTTCGTCGTCGTGCAAGACATTGCAAACCGTGCTGTCGTTACCGTTCTGCCACTCTGGATGTGGAAGAACGGCGCCCTGTCCGAAAGCTCGTCCCAGGCACACGAAGCTCGAAGTTGCGCTCGAGCCACGGTCCCGCCAGCCAAAACGAGAGAATCACTGTGACGGCAGACCGCGTCCTCAGCTTCGGTCGTTTCGCGTTCGCCACCATCTTCCGGATGGCGCGCCTGCTCTGCGCGCCCTATAACCGCGTGGGGAAAGCACAAAAAGAGTTGCTGCCGGTTGCACCGCTCGCGCAAACGTCTCCTGACCTTCACCTTGCGTTCGCTGAACGGGACGGTATCCGTAGGATGTCGACACAATCTGGATAAAACGGTAAAGGCAATTCGGCCACCTGGCCGCAGGACGCGAGACGCCTCTGCGAGTGTTTTCTCGGGGTGCGGGAAATGGTGCATCCCGAAATTGCAGCCAACCGCGTCGAAGGTTCTGTCAGCGAACGGGAGGCCTTCTGCGCTGCCCGCTTTGAATGTGAGCGACGTGTTGCCAGTTCGACCATGGCCGCTGCGAAGTCAATGCCCAGTACATTGGCCCTTCGCGCAGCGGCTGCGGCTGCGGCTGCGGCTGCGGCTGCGGCTGCGGCTGCGGCTGCGGCTGCGGCTGCGGCTGCGGCTGCGGCTGCGGCTGCAAGGTAGCCGGGGCCCGAAGCGACGTCAAGGAAGCTGATGCGCTTGCGGATAGCAAGTGCGCCACGCACTGCATCGTTCGTCCGCGTGGCGGGCGGCCATGCCGGGATGCGTCCAGGCTCAGGACAACTGCACGATGGAACGCGGGCAGCTCGACCGGCAACAACTGCAGGTCGCCAGCACACATGCGCTCGAACGCCTGCCAAGCGGTTGCCCCTGTTCGACCGACAGTAGACGGTCCGTTGCTTGATGTAAAGGCCCGCCGTACCCGTTACTATAAAGCAGGGGTATGCGGCAGGCCCATACATCAACAGTGCTATCGCACTTGCAACTGCCAATTGAGTCTTCCTGGCGTTCTCCTGAGGAAGTCAAGTATCTCTGCCTTCGGGGTCGAAAATATCGGAGGTCTCGTTATCATGGACTTCTCCGGAACCGTAACATCGTGTGCAGAGCTGCCACCGCTCTCCGCCGCATTTTGGGCACGTGATGGTGTTGGACGTGCGAGACATGTCTGAAACAGTCTCGATTTCGGTTATCTGCACCTTTCCCGTCCCGCCACATTTTTCGCACTTGATTTTTCCTTGGCCACCACAGTGCTGACAGGTAGTCATGGCCTCCCCTCCTGTTGGTTAGGTGTACATGACCATACTACTCCGAGCGCCTGAGAACACGAAGCCAACTGCTGGCCTCCACGAACTCGCACTGTTCCTTGCCGGGCGACGAGAACTTGTCGGCGTGGTACTGGGCCGATTGTGCTTTTTGAGAACACGTGACGCACCTATGCGGCGGTCAGCGCTACGTCGAGCGTTTGTAGCACCTCGGCTCGCGCGGATTGCCCTTAAATACGCCCTCCCGATATCCGTACGTTCGGGGGGACTGATAGGGGACAAATCTACATCCCGCCGAATCGTGTCGAAGACTGGGCTCAATTCCTCGCAGAACCTGTAAGGCATTGGCGCACCGGCTACTCGGCCCGAAGCCTCGCCCCCTGCTGGCAAGATGCCGATGGCTTCCCGTCAGAGGTCGCCGAGGTCCTAGCGACGAACGATGCCCTTAATGAAACCTCCGTGAAGCGGCGAGTGGCAGGACATGGCGGGTCTGTTTCTCTACGTGAGTCAACGCGCAATTCTAGCCCGCCGTGCAGCGCGTCTGATGTGCGGCGCTCGCGTTGCCTCGGACAGTAGTACGATATTCGCTCGTCTGTGCGCCACGTGCGATGCGTCGGTCCGCGCTGGCGTGACCCTTCCGGATAAGGAGGACCTATGCGCGTGCTGATAGTTGGCGCAACCGGACTGCTCGGCAAGGAAATCGTTCGCCTGCTCTCGCCCGAACATCAGGTCATTGGCGCGAGCCGCAATGGCCCAGACCTGCCAGTCGACCTCGCAGACAAGGCGTCTATCGTGTCGATGTACCAGCAACTCGGAACCGTTGATGCCGTGATTTGCGCTGCAGGTGCGGCAAAATTCGCACCGCTTGATTCGCTGACCGACGAAGACTTCGCGTTCAGTCTGACGAACAAGCTGATGGGACAGGTCAATCTCGTCCGGTGCTCGGTCGGTCACATCACACAAGGCGGGTCCCTGACGCTAACCAGCGGCATTCTCTCCTTGCATCCGGTCACAGGAAGTGCCGCAGTGGGCATCGTGAATGCAGGGGTCGAGGCGTTCGTCCGGTCCGCAGCTCTCGAATTGCACGGCAAGGCACGCGTTAACGTCGTCAGCCCAGGCTGGGTTTCAGAAACACTTGCCGCGATGGGGCAGGCCTATTCGGCAGGTACTCCCGCCGCGGTGGTGGCCCAAGCGTACAAACGGAGTCTGGTGGAGGACATCACAGGCCAGGTGATTCAGGTCGTGAAGTGATAACAGCAACGCTGTCCACACCGACCTGCGCTCGACGGCACGCTGGCAGAGGGGTGTCAAGATGGCTGAATCGTAGAAGCGTCACTCGCCTCATGCCTTTAACAGCTTCGTTACGTTGCCGTGCTGTCGCCAGTTGCATCATCAGTTCAGCAGAACCGTCTGCGGGAGTTCTTCAATCGCGTGGTCATCGGGCCGAGGCTGCCCGTCGTCGAATCCATGTTCTTCAAGGTCGTCGCCAAACGTTACCGAGCGCGGCGCCATAATGACGAGCAACCTGCCCTTCACGCACTGGGGCGCAGCCTTCGCCGACGACCAGACGCTAACCGCAGCGATGCTCGACAGGCTCCTGCATCCCGCCCACATCAGCAAATCAGTGGCGAAAGCTATCGCTTGAAGGACAAGCGCAGAGTAGGACAAACGGGAACGCGGGCAGGCGCGAATGCAGCCGCGTGAACAGGACGCAGGTGGGTCAGGCATACTGCGGCGAATCGCCGAAAGATTTGTCGAAATTCAACCAGCGGCGTTGACGCGAAACTGGCCACCAACGCCTTCTGTGCCAGTTCACGATTCGCAAAGCGTCATCCGCGCCAGTCCCATTAACCGAGATAGATATTGGACGGGGAGCTTTCGAACCGGACACGAGTTTGAATAGTGGTAGTCGCCGCGCCAAACGTCATGGTGCGCGCGGTGAAGGAAAAGAAAAAAGGCTCTTTTGAAAACGGAGTGGGTAACGGGGCTCATCGGGCATGCTCATTAAAGCGTGAGAAGTCGAGTTTTCCAG